>NZ_JBFAOM010000010.1:0-260050 GCF_040675235.1 Nonomuraea sp. NPDC049637 | reverse complement strand
AGCTTCTTCGCCCCCTGCGCCTTGCGCACCTTGCGGATCTCGAAGTCCATCGCATCCCCTGAAGTGGGGTGTTGCAACGAACCCTAGAACCCAAGTCTCGGTGCGGGGCCTTCCGCGTGGAACGGGCCTCTACAGCGGGATGTTGCCGTGGGCGCCCCTGGCCGGGGTGGCCTGGGCGAGCACCTTGGCGATGGCGCCGCGCGTCTCGGCAGGCTTGATCACCTCGTCGATGACGCCCAGCTCCTGGGCGCGGGCCAGGCCGCCGGCGAGCTTCTCGTGCTCCTCGGCGAGCCGCTGCTCCAGCGCCGCACGCTCCTCCTCGGGCGCGGCGGCGAGCTCGCGCCGCTTGAGCACGCGCACCGCCGCCACGGCTCCCATGACCGCCACCTGGGTGGTCGGCCAGGCGAACACCTTGGTGGCGCCCAGCGCCCGCGAGTTCATCGCGATGTACGCCCCGCCGTACGCCTTGCGCGTGACCACGGTGACCCGGGGCACCGACGCCTCGGCGAAGGCGTGCAGCAGCTTGGCGCCACGCCGGACGACGCCGTCGTGCTCCTGGCCGACGCCCGGCAGGTAGCCGGGCACGTCCACGAGGACAACCAATGGCACTCCGAAGGCGTCACACATACGTACGAAGCGAGCGGCTTTCTCGGCGGACGTGGCGTCGAGGCAGCCGCCCAGCCGCAGCGGGTTGTTGGCGACGACGCCGACCGTCCGGCCGCCGAGACGGCCCAGCGACGTGACGACGTTGGGCGCCCATTTGGCGTGCAGTTCGACGCCGGCCTCGTCGAGCAGGCCGTTGACCAGCGGCTTGACGTCGTAGGCCCGGCGCGCGGACTCGGGCAGCAGCGAGGAGAAGTCGACCTCCTCGACCGCGCCCGGCCGCACCCTGCCCTGGTGGCCGAGCAGCGTGGCGAGCCGGCGCGCCTGGAGGTAGGCATCGGCCTCGGTCTTCGTGACGACGTGCACGACGCCGCTGCGCCTGCTGTGCGGCTCGGGGCCGCCCAGCGCCTCGCTGTCGACGTTCTCGCCGGTGACGCTGCGCACGACGTCGGGGCCGGTCACGAAGATGCGGCCGGTGTCGGCCAGGATCACCAGGTCGGTGAGCGCGGGGCCGTAGGCGGCGCCGCCGGCCGCCGGGCCGACGACCACCGAGATCTGCGGCACGACGCCCGACGCCTTGGTCATGGCCGCGAACACCCGGCCGACGGCGTGCAGCGACTCGACGCCCTCGGCGAGCCGGGCGCCGCCGGAGTGCCAGACGCCGATGACCGGCACCCGCTCGCGCACGGCCACGTCGTAGGCGTGCACGATGTGCTCGCAGCCCTCGCTGCCCATCGCGCCGCCCTGGAAGCGCGCGTCGCTGCAGAAGGCGGCGACGGGCACGCCCTCGATCCTGCCCATGGCGGCCAGGACGCCGCTGTTGTCCTGCGGGGTGATGAGCCGCAGCGAGCCCTCGTCGAGCAGCGCTGCCAGGCGGACGACTGGATCGCGGGGGTCGGCGGGCTCCTGGCCGGAGCCCTCGCCCACCACCCGGCTGTCCAGTACGGTCATCAAGCCCCCTTGAAGACGACGGTCACGTTGTGCCCGCCGAACCCGAAGGAGTTGTTGACGGCGGCGATGTCGCCCTGCGGCAGCGAGCGGTTCGCGCCGTGGACGATGTCGACCTCGATGCCGTCGTCGAGGTTGTCGAGGTTGATGGTGGCCGGGACGATCCGCTCCTGCAGCGCCTTGATCGTGAAGACGGACTCGATGCCGCCGGCGCCGCCGAGCAGGTGACCGGTCATGGACTTGGTCGAGGTGACCAGCGGGTGGGTGCCGATGGCCTTGGCCACGGCCTGCACCTCGCCGACGTCGCCCGCCGGGGTGGAGGTGGCGTGCGCGTTGACGTGCTTGACGTCGAGGCCGGTGATCTCGGCGTCGGTCAGCGCCTGCGTCATCGCCATGATGATGCCGCGGCCCTCGGGCTCGGGCTGGGTGATGTGGTGGGCGTCGGCCGAGTAGCCGACGCCGGCGGCGTAGGCGTAGATGCGCGCGCCGCGCGCCTTGGCGTGCTCCTCGGACTCCAGCACCACGATGCCGGCGCCCTCGCCGAGCACGAACCCGTCACGGTCGCGGTCCCACGGCCGGGAGGCGCCCTGCGGGTCGTCGTTGCGGGTGGACATCGCCCGCGCGGCGGCGAAGGCGGCGATGTTGAGGCCGTGGATGGCGGCCTCGGTGCCGCCGGCGACCACCACGTCGGCGCGGCCGAGCCGGATCATGTCCATGGCGTAGCCGATCGCCTCGGCGCCGGAGGCGCAGGCGGAGACGGTGGCGTGCACGCCCGCCTGGGCGCCCAGGTCGATGCCGATCCAGGCGGCCGGGCCGTTGGGCATGAGCATCGGCACGGTGAAGGGCGACAGCCGGTTCCAGCCGCGCTCCTTCCACGTGTCGTAGGCGCTCAGGGTGGTGCTGATGCCGCCGATGCCGCTGGAGACCACGACGCCCAGCCGCTCGGGGGCCACCGTGGGGGCGCCGGCGTCCTGCCAGGCCTCCCTGGCGGCGACCAGGGCGAACTGCTCGCTGCGGTCGAGACGGCGGGACTCGGGGCGGGGCAGCACCTCGGTGGGGTCGACCGCCGCCGTCCCCGCGAACCGCACGGGGACGGAGTCGATCCACTCCGTGGTGAGGGTCTCCACACCCGACTGACCGGCGAGGAGCGCCGTCCAGGTCGAGGTGACGTCTCCACCGACGGGCGTCGTCGCGCCGAGCCCGGTGACGACGACACGTACCCGGTTCGCACTCACGTTTTCGCGCTCCTTACTGGTCAGAACTGCTGGGTGTCAGGCCTGGATGAAGTTGAGGACGTCCTTGACCGTCTTCAGGTTCTTCAGCTGGTCGTCGGGGATCTCGACGCCGAACTCGTCCTGAGCGGCCACGGCGATCTCGACCATGGACAGGGAGTCGATGTCGAGGTCGTCGACGAAGCTCTTCTCGGGGGTCACCTCGCCGGCCGGAATGCCGGTGATCTCGTTGATGATCTTGCCGAGGCCCGCGAGGATCTCCTGCTCGGTGGCAGCCATGTCGCTACTTCTCCTTCATTTTCTGGTTTCTGTACGGCGTCCGCCGTACGAGCTGAGGCACGGCGGGAGCCGTACCGGATCCTACGGAATCTCGATCACTTGGCCCGCATAGGTCAGACCGGCGCCGAAGCCGAGGATGAGCGCGAGGTCGCCTGAGCGGACCTCGCCGCGCTCCAGCATGCGCGAGAGCGCGAGCGGGATGGAGGCCGCCGACGTGTTGCCCGCGGTGACGATGTCGCGGCCGATGACGGCCTTGTCGGCACCGAGCTTGCGCGCGATGGCCTCGATGATGCGCAGGTTGGCCTGGTGGGGGACGAACGCCGCCAGCTCCGAGGGTTCGACCCCGGCGCGGGCGCACGCCTCCAGGGCCACCGGGTGCAGCGCGGTGGCCCAGCGGAAGACCGTCTGGCCCTCCTGGGAGAGGAACTTCGTGCGGTCGGCGATGGAGATGGCCTCGGACTTGTCGCCGGCGCTGCCCCAGACGACTGGGCCGATGCCGGGCGTGTCGGTCGGGCCGACCACCGCGGCGCCGGCGCCGTCGGCGAAGATCACGGCCGTGGACCGGTCGGTCCAGTCGACCCACTGCGACAGCTTCTCCGAGCCGATGACCAGCACGTTCCTGGCCGCGCCGCCGCGGACGGCGGCGCTGGCGGTGGCCAGCGCGTAGCAGAAGCCCGCGCAGGCGGCGTTGACGTCGAAGGCGCCCGGGGACTGGATGCCCAGCCGGTGGGCCACGACGGCCGCGGCGTTGGGGATCTGGGTCTCCAGCGTGCAGGTGGCCACGATCACCAGGTCGATCTCGTCGGGGGTCAGGCCGCTGGCGGCCAGCGCCTTGCCGCCGGCCTGGACCGCCATGTCCTCGACGGACTCGGCGGCCGAGGCGACCCGGCGCTCCTTGATCCCGACGCGGGACTGGATCCACTCGTCGTTGGTGTCCATGGTCTTGGCCAGGTCGTCGTTGGTGACGACGTTGTCCGGCTGGTAATGGCCGAGGGCCAGAATCCGGGCGCCGGGGGCGATGTCGGGGATCCTCACTTGATCAGCTCCCTGGCCGCGTCGAGGTCGTCGGGTGTCTTCAGCGCCACGGTCTCGACGCCGCGCAGGCCGCGCTTGGCGAGCCCCGTCAGCGTGCCGCCGGGCAGCAGCTCGATCATCTTGGTGACGCCCAGCTCGGCCATCGTCGCCATGCACAGGTCCCAGCGGACCGGGCTGCTGATCTGCGAGATGAGCCGCTGGACGAACTCGGCGCCGGTGGCGGCGGGCCGGCCGTCGGCGTTGGACAGCAGCGTGACCTGCGGGTCACCGGGCACGACGTTCCAGGCCGCCTCGCGCAGGGCGTCGACGGCGGGGGCCATGTGACCGGTGTGGAACGCGCCGGCCACCTTGAGCGGGATGAGCCTGGCACGGGCGGGCGCGTCGTCCTTGAAGGCGGCGAGCTGCTCCAGCGTGCCGCCCGCCACGATCTGGCCCGCGCCGTTGATGTTGGCCGGGGTCAGCCCGTGGCGCTCGATCGCGGCCAGCACGTCGGCCTCCACGCCGCCGAGCACGGCGGTCATGCCGGTCTCGGTGACGGCGGCGGCCTTGGCCATCGCCTGGGCGCGCTCGCGGACCAGGCCCAGGGCCTGCTCGGCGGTGAGCACCCCGGCCAGCGCGGCCGCGGCGAACTCGCCCACGCTGTGGCCGGCCAGCACGTCGGGGGAGGCCCCCAGCGCCTCGGCGGCGGCCAGCGCGGCGGCCACCAGCAGCGGCTGGGCCACGGCGGTGTCGCGGATCTCGTCGGCGTCGGCGGTGGTGCCGTAGGCGACCAGGTCGATCCCGGCGACCTCCGACCAGGCGCCGAGTCTGTCGGCCAGACCGGGCAACTCTAGCCAGGGGGTCAGGAAGCCTGGGGTTTGGGCGCCTTGGCCCGGAGCGACGAGTACAAGCACAAAAACCACCATGCCCTGTAGAACTTCGACACGCGGATGGAGATCCGTACGAACTTTGTCCCGGGTGTTTTGTAGGAACCCTACAGTGAAGATTTCGGGAATGTTACGTTAGGGCCCGCCATGCCGCGGCGCCTTCGGAAAGCCGGCCCAGGATGAGACCGACCTGCAGCGTGAAGGCCGACCTGCCCTCGGTGGGCTGGTAGCCCGTGAGCTCGGTGATCTTCTTCAGACGGTAGCGGACCGTGTTCGGGTGCACGAACAGCAGCCGTGCCGTCGCCTCCAGGGAGGTGCCCTGTTCGAGGTAGGTGGCCAGCGTATCGAGCAGGGGAGTGCCGGCCAACGGCAGGTAGACGTTCTCGATGAGCTGCTCCCTGGCGTCGGCGTCGCCGTCGAGGGCGCGTTCGGCCAGCAGGTCCTCGGCGTGCACCGGCCTGGGGGCGTCCGGCCAGCCCGCGGACGCCTTCAGCCCGGCCAGCGCGGCCCGCGCCGACCGCGCGGCGGCGTGCAGGTCGGGCACCTCGGGACCGATGACGATCGGGCCCACGCCGAAGCGCGCCACGACCTGCCGGGCCGCGTCGTGGACGCTGTCGGCGCCGCCCACGATCACGATCAGCCGGTCGGCCTGCACGCCGGCCAGCAGGTCCATGCCGATGCGGCGGCCCTTGTCGCGCAGGGCGTCGATGACCGCGCGCGGGTCGTCGTCGGGGGCGTGCCCGGCGATCACGACGACGGGGGAGGAGGTCCAGCCGAGTGCGGCGGCCCAGGAGTGGAGGCCGTCGTCGACCTCGCCGCGCACCAGCGCGTCGACGATCAGCGCCTCCAGCCTGGCGTCCCAGGAGCCGCGGGCCTCGGCCTCGCGGGCGTAGACGTGCGCGGCGGCGAAGGCGACGTCGCGGGTGTAGCGGAGCATGGCCTGCTGGAGCTGGTCCTCGCCGCCCGGCGCGGCCAGCTCGTCGGTCTGGGCCTCGACCACCTCGACCACGACCCGGACGATGTCGACCGTCTGCTGGAGCGAGATCGAGCGCTTGAGCTCGCGCGGGGCCGTGCCGAAGAACTCGATGCTGGGCGTGGGCCGGTTCTCGCCGGCGTGCTGGAACCACTCCACGAACGCGGCGATGCCGGCCTGGGCCACCAGGCCCACCCACGAGCGGTCCTCGGCGCTGAGCGCCCGGAACCAGGGGAGCTGGTCGTCCATGCGGGCCATCGCCGCCGTGCCGAGCGCGCCCATGGCGCGCTCGAGCCTTCGCGTGGTGTCCTCCCGGGTCCGGTCTGTCACGCCTCCTAGAGTGCCAGGTCGGTTCCGATGACCGGAACGGTGGTGTTTCAGATGACCGCAACCGCCGTGATCAGGCCGATCGCCACGTGGGTGACCGCCAGCAGGCGCGCGCCGGGCTGCAGCTCCGGCTCCTTCACCAGCTCGCGTACGGAGATCCCGACGACCTTGTCGAACACCAGCATCGCCACCGTCTGCACCACGATGCCGACCAGGCCGAACACGGCCGTGCCCGCGAGCCCTTCGGCCAGCCGGCCGCCGGAGGACCAGATGGACGCGGCCACGATGAGCCCGATCGCCGCCAGCGCGGACGTGGTGAGCAGCGTGGCGTTGGCGTTGCGCTGGGTGCGGATGATCTCGCTCAGCTTGCCGGGCGTGGCCCAGTCGATCACGTAGAAGCCGACGATCAGCAGGATCACGCCGACGGCGGCGTACGCGGCGATCGCGCCGGCGCCGCGGGCCAGGACTTCGAGAAGGGTCACGTCATTTCCAATCACGGGGGTGCTTCAGTTCGCGATGCGATGGGGGACGAAGGAGGAGGTGTCGTCGGTGATCAGGCCGGTGGTCTCCCTGATGCCGAGCCCGGCGGCCTCGTCGGCGACCACCCAGGCGCCGAGCACCGGCCGCTGGCCCTCGAACGCGGGCAGGGCCTCGAACCCCTGGAAGACGTACCCTTCCCGGCCGTAACGGCCGGGGGTCTCCTGGGTGCCCTCGGGGGTGACGATGCGCATCGAGGCGCCCTCCCTGCCCAGCAGCGGCTTGGCGATGTAGGAGGTCAGCTCGTGCGGCCCGTCGAGGTAGGCGGGCAGCAGGTTGGGATGGCCCGGGTAGAGCTCCCACAACACGGCCAGCAGCGCCTTGTTCGACAGCAGCGTCTTCCACAGCGGCTCGATCCAGGTGGAGTGGCGCACCGCGTGCCGGCCGAAGTCGTCGGCGAGCATCCACTCCCAGGGGTAGAGCTTGAACGCCGAGCGGATCATCTCGTCCCCGGCGTCGACGAAACGGCGGTTGAGCTCGTCCCAGCCGATGTCCTCCATGGCGACGGCGACCGTCCGGCGGCCCGCCTGCTCGGCGGTCTCCTGCAGGTAGGCGACCGTCATGGCCTCCTCGCCCGTCTCGTCGGCGTTGGTGAAGGCGAAGTGCGTGGGGCCGGGCGGCAGCGGCAGCTCGCGCCAGCGCTCGATGAGCCGCTCGTGCAGGGAGTTCCACTGGTCGTCGCCGGGGTGGGCGTCCTGCAGCCAGAACCACTGGATCACCGACGACTCCACCAGCGACGTCGGCGTGTCGGCGTTGTACTCCAGCAGCCGGGCCGGGCCGGTGCCGTCGTAGCGCAGGTCGAAGCGGCCGTACAGGTGGGGGTCGCGGCGCTCCCAGGAGCGGGCCACGGCGTCCCTGGCCCACTCGGGGACGGCGAAGTCGGCGTAACGGCCGGTCGAGACGACGTGCTCGACGGCCCGCAGGCACATGCCGTGCAGCTCCTCGACCTGCTCCTCCAGCGACTCCACCTCCTCCAGGGACAGGACGTAATGGACTGACTCGTCCCAGTAGGGCCTGCTCAGGCCCTCGGGGTGGGCCGCCCGGTGGTAGGCCAGGCCCTGGCTCTCGATCGTCTTCTCCCAGCCGGGACGGGCGATGCCATGCTCGCGGCGCACGTCAGCTCCCGCCGCCCCAGCTGTTGCCGAAGCCGCCGCGCTGGATCGACTTGCCGTTGCGGCTGGAGATGTTCACGTCGGACGGCCGGTACGTGGTGCCGCCCTGCATGCGGTTGCCGACCCGGTGGCCGCCGTAGTACCACATGTACGCGCCGCGCGAACCGGCGTAGTAGTGGGCCCCGCCGCCGCCGCTGCCGCCGTCGTCGTCGCAGTAGTCGTCGTCGACGACCTCGTACGTGCCGTCCTCCAGCTGCACCACGCAGTCGGCGGTGACGTCGTCGTCGTCCTGGGTCGCCGCGCAGTAGCCCACCAGCATCACCGACAGGACCCCGAGAATGGTCAGTGGGACGGCCTTGGACGATTTGCGCGGGGGCGGGGGAGCCGGCTTGCGCGGCGGGTGTGCCATGTACTTCCTGCTTTCCTGGGCGAATCAGCCTATCGGTGCGCTTCGCCCATGTTCAATGCCGGTGGTCGTCCGCTCGGGTATGAATGACTCATGGAACCGGTCCAGGCCCTGCGCGAGATCGCCTTCCTGCTCGAACGCACAGGTGAGCCCACCTATCGGGTCCGCGCGTTCCGCCGCGCGGCCGCGGTCGTGGACGACCTGCCGGAAGGGGAGCTCGCGCGGCTGGCCGGAGCCGGCGGGCTGGGCGACCTCCCCGGCATCGGCAAGGTCACCGCCCTTGTGATCAACGAGGCGCTCGACGGTCAGGTTCCGACGTATTTGCGTAGGTTGCGGGCCACCGAGGGCGTCGAGCTCGACGCCGAGACCGCGGCCCTGCGCGCGGCGCTGAAGGGCGACCTGCACAGCCACTCCGACTGGTCCGACGGCGGCTCGCCGATCGAGGAGATGGCCGAGGCCGCCCGGGGGCTCGGGCACGAGTACTGGGCGCTGACCGACCACTCGCCGCGCCTGACCGTGGCCAAGGGGCTGTCGGCCGAGCGGCTGGAGCGGCAGCTCGACGTGGTGGCCGGGCTCAACGAGCGGCTGGCGCCCTTCCGGATCCTGACCGGCATCGAGGTCGACGTCCACCTCGACGGCTCCCTCGACCAGGACCCGGCGCTGCTCGAACGGCTCGACGTGGTCGTGGCCAGCGTCCACTCCAAGCTGCGCATGGACCGCGAGGAGATGACCCGCCGCATGGTCACCGCCGTCGCCAACCCCCTGGTCGACGTCCTCGGCCACTGCACCGGGCGGGTCGTGCGGGCGGGCGGCGAGCGCGGGGTCAAGAGGCCGGAGTCGGAGTTCGACGCCGAGCTGGTCTTCGAGGCGTGCCGGCGGTTCGGGGTCGCCGTGGAGATCAACTCCAGGCCCGACCGGCTCGACCCGCCCAAGCGGCTCATGCGGCTGGCCTACGAGACGGGGTGCCTGTTCTCGATCGACTCCGACGCGCACGCGCCTGGGCAGCTCGACTGGCAGCGCTTCGGCTGCGAGCGGGCGGCCCGGTGCGGGATCGAGGCCGGACGGATCGTCAACACCTGGCCCCTGGACCGGCTGCTGGAGTGGACGGCGGAGTGAGCCTTGGGTGGCGGCGGAGTCAGGTCGTTGTCGCGGGGGCCGCGCGGGGCCGGTGATTGTCGGTGGCGGCGCGTAGCGTTCCGGCTGTGAACCGTACCGACCGGCTCTATGCGCTCGTCGAGGACCTGCGCGCCATCGCGCCACGCTGCCGCTCCGCCCGCGAGCTCGCCGAGAGGTTCGAGGTCAGCGTGCGCACCATCGAGCGCGACATCACCGCGTTGCAGGGGTCCGGGGTGCCGATCTACGCCGAGCCCGGTCGCAGGGGCGGCTACGCCCTCGACAAGAAGATGTCGCTGCCTCCGCTCAACTTCACCCCGGCCGAGGCGGTGGCCATCGCCGTGGCCCTCAGCCAGGCCGGCGACCAGCCGTTCGGCCGCCAGGCCCGCAGCGCGTTACGCAAGGTGGTCTCGGCCATGCCGGGGCCCGAGGGCGAGCTGGCCAGGGAGCTGGCGCGGCGGGTGCAGCTCGTCAGCGAGCCGCCCGAGCCGGGCACTCCGCGCCGGCCGCTCGGCGCCGAGGGCATCTCCAGGGCCATCGAGGAGGCGCTGCTGCGGCGGCGCGTGCTCAGGCTCGACTACGCCGACGCCAAGGGCGCGCTCACCTCGCGCGACGTCGAGCCGGGGGTGTTCCTGGGCGGGCGCGGCGGTTTCTGGTACCTCGTGGCGTGGTGCCGGTTGCGGGAGGATGTCCGCGTCTTCCGGCTCGACCGCATCGCCGCGGCCGTCGTCACCGTCGAGCGCTGCCCCGAGCGGCCGCTCGAAGGGTTCGCCCCCGACGTGCCGGAGATGGTGGTACGCGGAACCATGCTCGATTAATCATGCGAAAACACCGACATAGGGTTGTCGCCATAGCGATACATCGTTGTCTTGTTCGAAAGACGAGGAGACGATGATGGACAACACGGTGACCTGGTTCGAGATCGCGACCGACGACCCCGAAGGCGCCGAACGTTTCTACGGCGAGCTGTTCGGCTGGTCGTTCACCCGCGACGACGACGGCCCGCTCGACTACCGCATGATCGGCTACCCGGGTGGCGAGCGGCCCGGCGGCGGCCTGTTCAACACCAAGGGCGACTTCCCCGCCCACGCGGTCTTCCACGTGCAGGTCGCCGACGTCGAGGCAGCGTGCGCCAAGAGCGAGTCGCTCGGCGGCAAGGTCGAGATGAAGGTGATCGACGACGGCGCCGGCACCGACTTCGCCTATCTGCGCGACGCCTCGGGGAGCCTGTTCGGAGTCTTCCACCGCAGGTGAGCCCTCCGGCGGCGGACTGCCGCCGGAGCTCGCGGGACCTCGCCGCGATCGCGCCCCCGGGGAAGCACCTTCCCCGCCGAACCGGGGCCGCGCGACGCGGGCCGTCCCGCCTGGAGCGGTTCACCCGCCCTGGACACGCCGCCGATCGCCGAGCGGCGGCGCGTCCAGGGCCCCTTCCCCCCGTCAGGGGGCCCGGTTCAGAAGGCGGCGGCCGCCAGCCAGCGGGTCAGCAGGTCGTGGTCGCCGAAGACGGCCGGCGACCGCGGGGGCCGCCGACCGTAGAGCACCAGGAGCAGCTCGCTCGCCGGGCCGCGTACGGCGGCGTCGCCCTTGGTGTGGCCGCGTTCGCAGCTGACCGCCCCGTCGGCGCCCTGCGTGATGGTCCACTCGCCGTCGAGGTCGGTCGCGTGGAGGTGGATCGTGGCCCCCTCCGCGCCGAGCCCGGCCAGCGACCTGGTCACCCAGGTCGCGTACGGCAGGTTGTGCAGGAACTCCTCGATGCCGTCCACGGCGGTCGCCGCCGGGATCTCCGGGTCGAGGCCGAGTGCGAGCTCGGCGTCTACCCGGTGGATCACCAGCTCGAAGAGCATCCTGGGCGCCCACCATCCGGCTCGCAGGTCGGGGCCCCACGTCCACACCGCGAGGTCCGGGTCGGTGGTGCGCAGCACGTCCAGGAGGGCGGCGGCGCCCTCCGTGAGCCAGGCGGCGTCGCCGTGCGCGCCCTCGGGCAGGCCGCTGGGCACGTCGCGCGACCAGACGCGCTGCTGGACCCGGTGGCGCAGCACGTGCGCCGCCCAGCGATGGGTCCGGCCGACATGCGTGACGAGGTCGCCGATCGTCCATCCCGGGCACGTCGGCACCGGGACGGACAGATCGGTCGCCAGCGCCGCCAGCCGCGCGGCTTCGCCCTCGATCCGGGCGATGAAGGTGTCGTTGTCGGTCACCCGTCACACACTAGGCCGCCGGGCAGGTCGCGCCCTTGGCGGGCAGCTTGCCCTCCACCAGGTACGCGTCCACCAGCCCCTGCACGCACTTGCTGCCCGACAGGTACGCCCCGTGCCCCTCGCCCTCGTACGTCACCAGCCGCGCGGTCCTGAGCTGGGCCGTCAGCCGCGGCGCCCACTGGTACGGCGTGGCGGGGTCGCCCTTGCCGCCCACGACCAGGATCGGCGCCGACCCGGTGGCGTTGACGTGCCGCGCCTCGTTGCTGCCCTTGGCCGGCCACACCCGGCACAACCCGCCCGAGCCCTCGCTGCCGAACAGCGGCGAGATCCGCAGCGCCGCCGCCTCGGTGCGCCGCAGCTCGGCCTCGCTGGGCCGTTCGGCGGTGTCCACGCAGGTGATGGCCGGGAAGCTGGTCATCTGCGTGGAGTAGGTGCCGTCCTCCGAGCGTCCGGTGTAGGAGTCGGCCAGGTACATCAGCGCCTCGCCGTGGCCCTTCAGCGCCTCGCCGAGCGCCTTCTCCAGGAACGGCCAGGTCAGCTCGGAGTACAGGGCGGCGGCCACGCCGGTGGAGGCCAGGCCCTGGGTGAGCTGCCGGCCGTCCACCTTCAGCGGCTTGGCGGCGAGCTGGTTCATCAGGTTCTCGACGTTGGCGTTGGCGGCGGTCACGTCCTTGCCGACCTCGCAGCCGCCCTTGACACAGCTGCGCAGGAAGCTCTCGTACGCCTGCTGGAAGCCGCGGGTCTGGGTGAGCGTGCGCTGCTCGAAGGTGACCGTCGGGTCGAGCGGCGCGTCGAGCAGCATGCGGCCCACGTTCTTGGGGAACTGGGTGGCGTAGACGGCGCCGAGCTGGGTGCCGTACGACATGCCGACGTAGTTGAGCTTGGGGTCGCCGACGGCGGCGCGGATGCGGTCCATGTCACGGGCGGCGTTGACGGTGCCGACGTAGGGCAGGACCTTGCCGGAGTGCTGCTGGCAGAGCTGGGCGAACTCCTTGTTGGCGTCCAGGCTCTCCTGGCGGGTCTGCGCGTTGGTGGGCAGCGTGTTCAGCGAGACGAACCGGTCCATCTGCGCGCTGTCGCCGCAGCGTACGCCCGCGCTGCGCTCGACGCCGCGCGGGTCGAAGCTGACCAGGTCGTAGTGGGCGCGCAGGGAGGTGAGCGCCTTGGCGGCCTGGTCGAGGGTGTCCACGCCGGAGGCGCCCGGCCCGCCGAAGTTGAACACCATCGAGCCGAGCCGCTTCTTCGGATCGGTGGCTGACAGCTTGATGAGCGCCAGCTCCAGCTTGTCGCCGTCGGGGCGGGAGTAGTCGAGGGGCACCGCCAGCTTCCCGCAGCGCACCGAGGCGTCCTGCTGTGCCGGTGGCTCGCCGTCCGGGCGCTTGATGTCGGTGCACGGCCCCCACGCGATCGTGTCGGTGTCGGCGGCGGGCCCGTCGGTGGCGGGCTCTGCGGGTGCACTCGCGCAGCCCGCGGCCGTTACGAGCAGGGCGGCGGCTAGGACGCGTCGCATACGAACATTCCCCTTCGTGTCTTCGGGGGAAGCAGTGCCCACGATACGGGACCTCGCGGCGAACCTGGGTGAGGCGGCACGTACCCCTCCTGGACGTGCCGCCTCATCCGTCAAACGGAGCGGAGGCCCGGACATGACGGCGCTCCCGCGAGAAACAGTTCGCGGGAGCGCGCCTTCCGGATGACTCAGACGCCCATCGACTGGGTGTCGTTGCTCTCCGCGCCGCCGGCTTCGGTGACGCCGTTCTTCAGGTGGTAGCGGGCGATGGCCTCGCGCAGCACCTCGCCGTCGAGCTCGCCCCGCTTGACCAGCCGGGTGAGCACGGCCAGCGTGATCGAGGCGGCGTCCACGTGGAAGTGGCGACGCAGCGCCGAGCGGGTGTCGGACAGGCCGAACCCGTCGGTGCCCAGCGAGGACCAGTCACCCGGCACCCACTGCGCGATCTGGTCCTGGACCGCCTTCATGTAGTCGCTGACGCCCACGAACGGGCCGCTGGCCTGCGAGAGCGCCTGCGTCACGTACGGGACGCGCTGCTCGGCGTCGGGGTTGAGCAGGTTGTGCTCCTCGCACGCCAGCGCGTCGCGCCGCAGCTCGGACCATGACGTCGCCGACCACACGTCGGCGGACACGCCCCACTCCTCGGCCAGCAGGCGCTGGGCCTCCATGGCCCACGGACCGGCCACGCCGGAGGCCAGGATGTTGGCCTTCGGCCCCTGCGTCTGCGGGCCCTCGGCGAACTTGTACAGGCCCTTGAGCAGGCCCTCGACGTCGAGGTTGGCCGGCTGCGCGGGCTGCAGGTAGGGCTCGTTGTAGACGGTCAGGTAGTAGAAGACGTCTTCCGGCTGCTCGCCGTACATGCGGCGCAGGCCGTCCTTGACGATGTGGGCGACCTCGAAGGCCCAGGACGGGTCGTAGGAGACCGCGGCCGGGTTCGTCGAGGCGATGAGCGGCGTGTGACCGTCTTCGTGCTGCAGGCCCTCGCCGTTGAGCGTGGTGCGGCCGGCGGTGGCGCCGAGCAGGAAGCCGCGGCCCATCTGGTCGCCCATCTGCCACATCTGGTCGCCGGTGCGCTGCCACCCGAACATCGAGTAGAAGATGTAGACCGGGATCATGTGCTCGCCGTGCGTGGCGTAGGAGGTGCCGGCCGCGATGGTCGAGGCCATCGAGCCCGACTCGCTGATGCCCTCGTGCAGGATCTGCCCCTGCACGGCCTCCTTGTACGACAGCAGCAGTTCCCTGTCGACCGCCTCGTACGTCTGCCCGTGGGGCGAGTAGATCTTGGCTGTCGGGAACATGGCGTCGAGACCGAACGTGCGGGCCTCGTCGGGGATGATCGGCACGAACCGGTGGCCGATCTCCTTGTCGCGCATGAGGTCCTTCAGCAGGCGCACGAACGCCATGGTCGTGGCGACCTGCTGCTTGCCCGAGCCCTTGCCGAACTGGCTGTAGACGTCGTCGCCGGGCAGCTTGACCGGCTTGGCGCGCACGACCCGCTTGGGCAGCACACCGCCGAGCGCCGCGCGGCGCTCCTTCATGTACTGGATCTCGGGGTCGTTCTCGCCCGGGTGGAAGTACGGGGGCAGCTCGCCCTCCAGGGCCGAGTCTGGGATCGGCAGGTAGAGCCGGTCGCGGAACTCCTTCAGCTCGGCCTTGGTGAGCTTCTTCATCTGGTGGGTGGCGTTGCGCGCCTCGAAGTCCTTGCCCAGCGTCCAGCCCTTGATGGTCTGGGCGAGGATCACCGTCGGCTGGCCGACGTGCTCGCGGGCCGCCTTGAAGGCCGCGTAGACCTTGCGGTAGTCGTGGCCGCCGCGCGACAGCTTGCGGATGTCGTCGTCGGACAGGTGCTCGACCATCTTGCGCAGGCGCGGGTCGCCGCCGAAGAAGTGGTCGCGGATGTAGCCGCCGGTCTCCACCGAGTAGGTCTGGAACTGGCCGTCGGGCGTGGTGTTCATCTGGTTGACCAGCACGCCGTCGACGTCGGCCGCGAGCAGCGGGTCCCAGTCGCGGCCCCACACGACCTTGATCACGTTCCAGCCGGCGCCGCGGAAGTACGACTCCAGCTCCTGAATGATCTTGCCGTTGCCGCGTACCGGGCCGTCGAGCCGCTGCAGGTTGCAGTTGATGACGAACGTGAGGTTGTCCAGCTCCTCGCGGGCGGCCAGGCCGATCGCGCCGAGCGACTCGGGCTCGTCCATCTCGCCGTCGCCGAGGAAGGCCCACACGTGGCTGCGCGAGGTGTCCTTGAGCTGGCGGTTGAGCAGGTAGCGGTTGAACCGCGCCTGGTAGATCGCGCCGATCGGGCCGAGGCCCATGGAGACCGTCGGGAACTCCCAGAAGTCGGGCATGAGCCGCGGGTGCGGGTAGGAGGGCAGGCCGCGGAAGCCGTGCGACAGCTCCTGGCGGAACGCGTCGAGCTGGGCCTCGTTGAGCCGGCCCTCCAGGAAGGCGCGGGCGTAGATGCCCGGCGCGGCGTGGCCCTGGAAGAACACCTGGTCGCCCGACTCGCCGTGGTCCTTGCCACGGAAGAAGTGGTTGAAGCCCACCTCGTAGAGCGAGGCCGCCGAGGCGTAGGTGGCGATGTGGCCGCCCACGTTCGTACGGGCGTTGGCCCGCGACACCATGACCGCGGCGTTCCACCGGATGTAGGCGCGGATGCGCCGCTCGACGTGCTCGTCGCCCGGGAACCAGGGCTCGCGCTCCGGCGGGATCGTGTTGATGTAGTCGGTGCTGCGCAGGCCCGGCACGCCGACCTGGTGCTCGCGGGCCCGTTCCAGCATGCGGAGCATGAGGTAGCGGGCTCTGGTGCGGCCTTCGGTCTTGACGACATTGTCGAGAGACTCGAGCCACTCGTTGGTCTCACTGGGGTCGACATCAGGCAGCTGGCTGGGTAGGCCGTCGCTGATGATCGAGAATCGCTGGCGTCCGGAAGCCACTGGGTCTCGCCTTCCGAGAATGACTGAAGTCTGGTCTGGGTCGCCTTCCATCCTGGTCGCTAGTCGTAGAAAACGCATCTCTACTGACGGGTAACCAGAGCGTCCCTGCTGGCAGGGCCATGTTGGTGGCCTAGACCACCGATGGTAGGACGAATCGCCACCAAAGGTTACATCGGTGGAGCAATTTAACAAGACTAGAAAACGGACGAAATTTCCCCCCAATCCTAGGGGGCTGGCCCGGTGGGTCGGCCTCCGCCCTCAACCCTCCCCCGAACGGGGCGGTCCTCACCCGGACGGGGCGGCCGCGCCGCGCCGCGCGAGTCTAGCCACCGTCTTCGCGGCGGGGCCGGGCGGGGCGGCGCGTCCGCCGGGGAGGGGCGTGGCCCACACCTCTTCTCCTTGTTTCTGTACGCGCTCCGGAGCCGCCGCACCTTCACGGCGTGGACCCGAGGCGGGGCGTACCCGTGGCCGGTCGTACCCGAGGCCGGTCGTACCCGAGACGGGCCGCATTGACAGGCCGCACATCCGCGCCTGCCGCCGAGGTGTCCGCACAGCGGCCTCAGGGAACTCAGGGAGCCGGCGGGCCGTCGCGAAGCCGGGTCCCGCATCCTGTCGGCCCCCCGAAGTCCTGTGTCCGGATGCCTGGGCGTCTCTCTCCTTGTGTCTCTTGCCGGGCCGGCCCTCTGTCGTGCGTCCCCAGCGGCTGCCTCCGCCGGCGTCCGCAAGCGGCTCTCGGCCGGGCCGCTGCCGAAATGAGGCCATATCGGAACCATCAGGCGACAGAGCCGGACGCGACCCCGCCGTCCTGCCTCTGACCAGCCCTGACGCCGTAATGGTCAGGTGATCCGATGACCATGGCCCGGCCGCGGCGCACGAAACGCGGCGCCCGTGGCGCGTAACATTTCGGTCATCATTTTCGGCCCCTATGAAGACCGGGCAAAAAATCGCCGTCATCGGCCTCCGCCCTTTTCCTGGGCCGTCCGCCGTACCAATGTGGAAGGTATGAATGCGACGGCAGGAGACCGGCTCCTGATGCACGGCAACACCGTCGGCGAAAGGGAGCGAAGCGGCGTCATCACCGAGGTCCACGGCCCGGACGGCGGGCCTCCGTACATCGTGCGGTTCGACGACGGCCACACCGGGCTGGTCTTTCCCGGCCCTGATGCGGTCGTTGTGCCTCAGTAGGATTTCCCTGTGAGATCAGAAATCATCTCCGTGGCCACGGGTTCACGCGAGACCGTGCACGACATCACCGCTGAATGCGCTGAATTCGTGCGCGCGCAGGGAGAAGACGGCCTGTTGCACGTTTTCGTGCCGCACGCGACCGCGGGCGTGGCGCTGCTGGAGCTCGGCTCCGGCAGCGACGACGACCTGCTCGCCGCGCTGCGTGACCTGCTCCCGGCCGACGACCGCTGGCGTCATGCCCACGGTTCGCGCGGTCACGGCAGGTCACACGTCATGCCCGCGCTGATCCCGCCGTACGCCACGATCCCCGTGCTGGGCGGGAGAATGGCGTTGGGCACATGGCAGTCCGTCGCGCTGGTCGACCTCAATGTCGACAACACGCAACGCCAGGTTCGCCTGTCGTTTTTGTCAGATTGATTCTGGCCGACTACGGCCGTACCCGTGGCGACCGTTGACGACTGAGGGTCACAGCGTGTGGACTGTGCCGAAGCGATAAACCGCATAGAGCGGGGCCACTCAAGCAGGAGGGATAAACGTGAGCGCGACCGCGGGTCAGGCGCAGGGCGAGCGCGGCCTGGCCGAACGACTCGGCCTCAAGCCGGGTCAGGTGGTGCAGGAGATCGGTTGGGACGAGGACGTCGACGACGAGCTTCGCGACTCCATCGAGGACCTGACCGGCAACGAGCTGCTGGACGAGGAGAGTGACGACGTCGTCGACGTGGTGCTGCTGTGGTGGCGCGACGGCGACGGGGACCTCTTCGACGCCCTCAGCGACGCCATGCGAGCACTCGCCGAAGCCGGCCAGATCTGGCTGCTGACTCCCAAGGCCGGGCGCGATGGCCACGTGGAGCCGAGCGACATCGGGGAGGATGCCGCTACCGCGGGTCTCTCGCAGACCAGCAGCATCTCAGCCGCACCCGACTGGTCCGGGACCAGGCTCGTCGCACCGAAGGGCCGACGTTAGGAAACTCCGAGGCCGGCCGATACGGCAGGATGATGGCTGTGAACGCACATCCTGCCGAGGTCGGCGCACCAGCTCCGGATTTCGAGCTGCAGGACCAGCACGGCGCCCCGGTGAGACTGTCCATGTTCCGGGGCGAGAAGGTCGTGCTGGTCTTCTATCCGCTTGCCTTCAGCGGGATCTGCGAGGGCGAGCTCACCGCGCTGCGCGACCAGCCTCTCGACGCGCGGGTGCTCGCCGTGTCGGTCGACTCCGTGTTCGCCCTGCGTGCCTGGTCCGATCGAGAAGGTTACGAATTCGCCCTGCTCTCCGATTTCTGGCCACATGGACAGGTCGCCCAGGCGTACGGTGTGTTCGATGAGGCGAAGGGGCTCGCACGTCGGGGGACCTTCGTCATCGACGGCGAGGGCGTGATCCGGTGGTCGGTGATCAGTCCGATCTCCTCGGCACGTGACGTCGCCGACTACGTCAAGGCACTCGCCGACATTTCCTGACCTCGGAGGGAACGATGCCCTGCTACCGATGCGGGGCCCGGCAGACCGACCCGGTCCGTGGCGCCAGCCCGTGGCAGCGCGGGGTGCGCAACGAGTCCCAGGTGCTGATCTGCCCGGACTGTCAACGGCTGCACGACCTCGATCTCGACTCCTGCGCCACCTGCGGGTCCACCGCGCTCATCTGCCGGCTGGGGGAGATCGAGTGTCGCGGCTGCGGCGCCGTCCGGCAGGCCCGGGCGCCGAAGGGGTTCGAGGAGCAGGGCGCGTACGTGGGGTCCGGGGCTCCGCCGGGGCTGTCGGCGGAGGTCGAGGCGGCGCTCAACCGGGTGCTGGGCAGGGCCTGACCGCCCGGGTGATCTTGGGCCCAACGCTCTGGCGCCGCGCGGTCGGTCTCCCAGTTCAGGGCCCTGGTGTCGCCGGCTTCGACCGCGACGCCGCGCCCCCCTTCCGCCTGAGAGATTCTCAAGCGCCTTTTCAGACATTTGCTGACCTGCGCTATCGTCTCCTTTCGTGTCCGCTATGAGTTCGTTCGTCGTCGCGCTCGACGTCGGTGGCACGTCCATGAAGGGCGGCCTGGTCAGCGAGTCCGGTGAGGTGTTGCTGAGCGAGCGGCGCCACACTCCTCGCGCGGAGGGCCCTGAGGCGGTCGTGTCCGCCATTTCAGACTTCATCGGCCACCTGGCCTCCTCCGGCGACGGCGAACCCGCAGGCGTCGGTCTGGCCGTCCCCGGGCTGGTGTCCGAGAACGCGGCTCTCTATGCGGCGAACCTGGGCTGGCGTGACGTCCCCGCCTCGAACTTCACCACCCTGGACATCCCCGTCATGCTGGGCCACGACGTCCGCACGGGCGGTCTGGCCGAGAGCATCCTCGGCGCCGGAAGAGGCGTCTCCGACTTCCTCTTCCTCCCGATCGGCACCGGTATCGCCGGAGCCTCGATCATCAACGGCGACCCGTACGGCGGCTCCTCCGGCTGGGCCGGCGAGATCGGCCACACCCCCGTCTTCCCCGACGGTGAACAGTGCGCGTGCGGCCAGTTCGGCTGCCTGGAGACGTACGCCTCGGCGGCCTCGGTCGGCCGCCGCTACAGCCAGCGCGCGGGCGTGGAGGGCGTGCGCGCCGAGCAGGTGGTCGCCTCCGACGACCCCATCGCCATCGAGGTGTGGGACGAGGCCGTGGAGGCCCTGTCGCTCGCTCTGGCGACGTACACGCTGCTGCTGGACCCCTCGGTGATCGTCCTCGGCGGCGGCCTGGCCGAGGCCGGCCCCGCCCTCTTCGATCCCGTACGTACCCGCCTGGTCAAGCGCCTGGCCTTCCGCGACGCGCCCCCGCTCGTCCCGGCCGCGCTGGGCGTCGACGCCGGCATGCTGGGCGCCGCCCTCCTGGGCTGGCGCGCCGCCGGCCGCCCCGAACTGGGCCCCGGCTGGACGGTGAATGTGCGATCGGCCCCTCTGGTGTCGTAAGGTTAGTGCCGATCAGGGGGCGGTTAGCTCAGCGGTAGAGCACTCGCCTTACAAGCGAGGGGTCACTGGTTCGAACCCAGTACCGCCCACCAGCGAAGAGAGCCCCGTTTCCGATCACGGAAACGGGGCTTCGTGCCATTAACGTGCCATTAGCCAGTGCAAGGACCCTTCTCGATCTTCGCGTTCATGGCGTCGGCGATCTTGCGGTCTGCCTCCGCCGTGCTGTGCTGGTAGATCAGCGCGGCCCGGACCGAGTCGTGTCCCATGCGCTGCATGAGATCTTTGAGGCTCGCGCCGGAGCTGGCGGCGATCGTGTTCCCGGTGTGCCGCAGATCGTGGAAGTGCAGGCCAGGGAAGCCGATCTTGGGCTGGTGGGACGGACCACCGATTGGCTGAGCAAGGTGGAGAACGACCGCATCACCTTGGATCGTCTGTCCGTCATCAAATCCCTGGCGAGGGTATTGGACGTGTCCCTCGGTGATCTCCTGGCCGAGCCGCACCTGTTCGAGTGGACGGACGAAAGCGGCGATCAGACCATCCCAGCACTGCGCGCCGCGATCACGGACTATCGGCAGCTCTCGCCGATGGCCGGGCTCGTGGAGAACGCGGAACCCTCCGGGCAGGCCGACCTGCGACGTGCCCTTGCGGAGGTGTGGCGGGCGTACCAAGGAGCCCAGGACGGCTACGTGATACGGACTCTGCCCGGACTCCTGGGGGAGGCGCATCATGCTGCGCGCGCAGCGAACGGTGACGCGCGCATGGCCGCATCGGGAGTGCTCGGGCAGGTCTACCACGCCGCTGCCAGCATCCTGGCCAGGGTGGGTGAGGCTGATCTCGCATGGATCGCCGCTGAGCGGGGACTCTCCTTCGCACGGCAATCCGGTGATCAGCTCGTGACGGCCTCATTGCTTCGCTCCGTGACCCACGCCCTTCTGTCCAACGGCCGCTACGAGGCAGCCAAGCAACTCACGATTGACGCCGCCGACCTGCTGTCTCCTGACCTCCCGCACGCCACGGCTGAGCTGCTTTCGGTGTACGGCACGCTGTACCTCGCCGGGTCGATGGCGGCGGCGCGAGACGACGACCGCAGCACGACACGCGCGTTCCTCGCCGAGGCACAGGAAGCGGCGGTGCGGCTCGGCGGTGACGCCAACCATGTCTGGACCGCGTTCGGGCCGACGAACGTGCGTATCCATCAGGTGGCCACGGCAATCGAGCTGGTGGACATCCAGGTGGCTGTGGAGCTCGGGCCGAACTGGATACCAGCGGGCTTCCGATCGAACGTCGTGCTCGTCATGGCCTGGCAGTGGCGCATGCCTTGAGCCTGTGGAACCGTACCGACGACGCGATGGCCGCGCTGTTGGAGGCCGAGACCATCGCTCCCGAGCAGGTGCGCCATCACTACCTCAGCCGCCAGCTCACGATGTCGTGGATCAGAAGGCAGAAGGGCAAACCCAGTTACCAACTCGCAGCTCTCGCCCGGCGACTGCACATCGTGTGAAGACAGTCCCCGTGGCGTAAGGTCGGGGCTGTGAACGATCAGGAGGCTCCGCCGTTCGCCCAGGCCCGTGCCGCCGCCGGTGCGCTGTTCTTCGATGACGGCGGCCGTGTGCTTCTTGTTCGTCCTACGTACAAGCCGTCCATGGACATCCCGGGCGGGTACGTCGAGCCGGGGGAGACCCCGTACGAGGCGTGCGTTCGAGAGGTGCAGGAGGAGCTGGGCATTCAGCCGGCCATCGGTCGACTCCTCGTGGTCGATTGGGCGCCCCTCCCTAAGGAGGGCGACAAGGTCCTGTTCGTGTTCGACGGCGGCACCTTGGACGGCGAGTTGCTCAAGCAGATCAGGTTCGTGGACAACGAGTTGAGCGCCTACGAGTTTCATCCCGTCGAGGAACTGGACGGGCTGTTGATCGAGCGGCTTGCTCGTCGCGTCAAGGCCGCCGCCACTGCACGCGAGCTTGGCAGGACCGTTTATCTGGAGCATGGCCAGGCCGTTCCCGCTGAGTGACTATCTGAGTGACTATCTGAGTGACTACGGCCAAGACGAGCGTGGACGATTAAGGACCAGGGCGGAACGTTCGCCGAGGGGGCCCCAAATCACCCGAGGTCCCACCCTCTCGCGGCGAGCCGTGCCAAGCGAGGGGTCACTGGTTCGAACCCAGTACCGCCCACCTCGTAGAACAGCCCCGTTTCCGCTCGCGGAAACGGGGCTTCGTGCCATTAGCCGGTGCGAGGGTTTTCTCGATCTTTGCGTTCATGGCGTGGACGATCTTGCGGTCGGCATGGGCACGCGACTCGGGTAGTACGGGTTAGGAGCGTGCGTGTCATCCGCAAGGCTCAAAGCAAGGTAGGCGCGAGGCTCCACCCCCGATGCGGTGCCACGCCTGCACTGCCAATGGCCGATCCCAACGGCTTCCCGGCCCAAGGCTCGTCATGAAATGATCCACTGCGGTTGGATCCACGTGAGGACTGGCATGTCTCCCAAAGCGATGGCGTTCGTCGCCTTCCTGTTGATCGGCTCGGGCATTCTCACTGGCCTGATGTCCGTTACGGCAGGTGGTGAATCCTGCGGCTCGGCATTTGTCGGAGTCACCTGGCAGCAACTCGATCCGTCCTCCGACTTGGCCGACAGGCTGCAACATATGGACAACTGCACAGACCGGCGGAACCTCGTCAAGATTCCCGCTACCGTGCTGATCGCCGTAGGCGGGGTCACGTTGTTCGCCGCCTTCCTTTCACGGCGACGCATATCCGTTTCAGACGGATAGAGTGGCCGGCCGCCTCAACGGCGGTGGCCGGCGTTCGACTGTGCTTCGGTGGCTGGCATGCTCTGTGGTGTGACGATTCGTACTGCGACGCGCCGGGATCTGCCCGCGATCATCGCGCTCCTGGCCGACGAGGACACGGTGGTCGATCCCGAAACCGTTGAGGTCGACGAGGCGTACGAGCGAGCATTCAAGGCCGTCGACACCGACGAGCGCAACGAGATGATCGTCATGGACGAGGCAGACGGTACGGTCGTCGGCTGCCTCCAGCTGACGTACATCCCTGGCCTGGGACGACACGGGCAGGAGCGGGCGCTCATCGAGGCGGTCCGGGTGCGTGCCGATCGACGTGGGGCGGGGCTCGGGCGCGAACTGCTCACCTGGGCGATCGAGCGGGCACGCGCCCGCGGCTGCACCCTGGTCCAGCTCACCAGCAACAAGCGCCGCACCGAGGCCCATCGTTTCTACGACTCTCTCGGCTTCGCCCGCAGTCATGACGGGTTCAAGCTGTCGTTCTGAGGCGGGGCGCCGAGCGGGGGTCATGACCCTATGCGAGATGAGCCGACGATTTCGATCGTGCGTACTCCGGGTTTTCCGATCAGCTCGGTGAGTGCCGGTTTCGAGTGTCCGTAGACGACCAATCCATAGATCCTGCCTTCATGTGCCGCCTGACGTAAACGGCGGAGATCGAGCCCGAACGACTTCAGGTTCAGTGCGTCGGTCCACTCCAGCTTGGCCGCCCAACGCCTGTACAGCTCGATCGGCGAAGTGTTCTGGCATTCGGTTTCATAGACCGCGCACGACCGCCAGTAGACCGGTTTGTCGGCGTCCCCGCGCGATCGGGAGAGGAACAGGAACACGGCGTCCAATCGGATTCCTTGCACGTCCAAGGCGGTGGTCAGCTCGTTCTCGGTCATGGGGGCGGTGAGTTCCACGACGGCGGTGGAGAAGTCGTTCTTGCCCAGGGCCGCTATCGCCTGGCGGGCCTGGCTTTTGGCCGGCTCGTCGACGCCCTCGCCGCCGTGGAACGAGCGCAGCAACGGGCTCATCATCGCCTCCGGCATGGCGGGAGCGGAGGTCCTGCCCAGCACGTCGGTCACTATCTCTTCGTGTGCTGGACGACCTCGCAGACTCGGACGCGTCTCGAAACTGCTGACCGTCACGCCCATCGACAGGGGGCCCACACCCACCTCGTGGCCCACGATGACGTCGTACTCCGGATGCGCCACCTGGAAGGCGCCGCCATAGACCTCGCGCATGCGTTCGGCGCGCCCGCCGAACAGGTGCACGCCTTCGGCCAGACAGGCGAGCAGAACGAGGATGACGACGAGGACATACCCGGTTCTGCGTGAATTCCCGGTGCGGCTGTCTGCGGTCAAGGCGGTCTCCCGTGCGTGCCGATGCCGGTCGAACAGTGATGATCAAATCAGATCGCCGGTGAATGGAGGCGCCTGGCCGGACACCGGTACGGCATCGTTTGTTCCGCTGTGCCTGCCGGTGTAGCAGTGCCACACCAAGATCGCACTAAGATCGCGTCCCGTGTCTTCGGAACATTTATGGCGGTTTATCAGGATCGGATTAGTAAGTCTGATTCTTCTGACGGCGGTCGCGGGACTGGTGCTCGGCGACACCTGGCTCTGGGTGGCCGCCGAGTGGTCGCCCCCGACCTTCGGCGAGCTGGACACGGCCGACGGGTCCGGCGCCTCGGTCGGTCTGACGCTGTTCGGGGCCGCCCTGGTCAAGGCGGCGCTCCTGTGGCTGATTCTGCGCACCCCGGAACCGGGGCCGCTGGACCGCGCGGAGAGGGCGCTGCGCCGGCTGTTGTACCTGGCGGTGGCCCACGCGCTCGTGTTGTGGTACCCGGTGGCGCTGCTCCCGGACGCGGTCGATGCCGCGTTCACGCTCGTTCTGTGGGCCGCGATCGATGTCCTCTACCTGCTCGTCATCCGGTGGCGGTCCGGCCTGTTGCGCGGGGCGGCCGGAGTGCTGTTCGCGGTCGAGCTGGCCGGGGCGGCCGACGACCTGCTCGACGACCTCGACCTCCCGGAGCTCGGACCGGGCGGCGTCATCCAGGTGATCCTGATCGGGGGCGGAGTGCTGGCGACCCTCGTCACCGTCCTCGGGCAGTGGCGTGACGGCCGCTGGAGCCGCGGCACGCTGATCGCCGGGGTGGCGTCGGTGGGCGGTTACGCGCTGGCGATCCCGTTCAACCTCCTCGTCGGAGGACCCTACGGCGGCGGTCTGGCGATGGTGATCGCGATGGACGCGATAGGGCTCCTCACCACCGTGTGGATCGCGGCCACCGCTCGTGAGCTGCCCGCCGAGGGCCGCCCGGCGGATCTTCAGCCCGTCCGGCGGCGGGGGTTCCGCGTCGCGGTGGCGGCCGTCGCCGTGCTGTCGCCCGTCGTACTGATCAATGCGGAGCAGGACGCGCGCCTGACCTACACCGCCGGGTCGGCGGAGTGTTACGACCGGCCCAGCTTCGGTGACGTGAATCCCGCGGACCGCGACGCCGTGTTCCTGTGCCGGGCGCGGAGCACGGACGGCGCGACTCCGCCCATGTTCCCCGACACCACGTCGGACCAGGCGGTCCTCGCGTACGGACGGGCGCTGTGCCGCGCCAAGGACGCCGGCGAGCAGGAGGCGATCCTGACGCGGGCCGGCAGCGCCCGCGCCGCCTGGCGGGTGGACCCCGAGGAGCTCGTCTACGTCTGCCCGGAGATCATCGGCGCCACCCGTCCCGACCTGCTGCGGTCGACGGCGGAGGAGGCGGCGGCGAACGCGGCCCACCTCGCCGGGGAGAACGCGAAGTGCCGGGACCCGTGGCCCCGGACGAAGGGTGTCGTCCAGGCCACGGCCAAGTACTTCCTGTTCGTCGACGGCGATCCGGGATACCTGGTCCAGGACGGCGAGGGAGAGGCGGCCATGGAGGAGGCGGAGCTGGCGACGGCCCGGTCCTACGAAGACGGCGCCCTCATCGGGGTGGCCCGCGGCACGGCGCTCATCGGGCACGTCGAGGACGTCGTCGATCTGTGCCTCACGGTGAAGGCCTTCCGCGCCGCGCCGCCGCTGCGGACCGCCGGGTGGGATCAGGTCCACGAGGTGCCGATCGTCAGCCGCGGCGGCCGGCTCGCGGTGCCCGCGATGAGCGACGGCGGTGACGTGGGCGCGGGCGCCCCGATGCCGAACCTGGCGATCGCCGGGAAGGGCCGCTACCGGCTCCGTGTCCACGTGCGGATCGGCGAGGCGGGGGAGGAGCACCTGGTCGTCGTGTTCCCGGGCGCGTCGAGGAAGAGGCTGAAGCTGAAGTCCTGATCCGAGGCCGGACGCGCCGGGGCTGGTCAGCGGCAAGGAGCGGATGCGGCACGGGCCGGACGGGAACGCTCTCCGATCGCCAGGCCGATGTGCACTGACTGCGACTTCTCCGTAACGGCCGCGAAGTATTGTGGTGGAGGTGCCCGGGGTAAGGGCTCTTAAGCCGAAGGGGCTGCGCAGTCCGCGAACGGAGAGCCACCTGCCATGCGAAATCGCACGTTGCGGATCCCCGCCACCGCGGCCGCCGTCCAGGAAGCCATCGACCAGGCGACGGCGGGAGAGGTCGTCCTGCTGGAGCAGGACGGCCGTCTCGTGGCCGCGGTGGTGCCCTACGAGGTGGCCGCCGCCGGCGTCGACCTGCTCAACGAGGCTCAGGACGCCGCCGACCGGCGGTCGGGGCTGAGGCTGATCGCGGAGCTCGAAAGCGGCATGGAGACGATGCGGCTCGGCGACCTGCGCCGTGAGCTGGCCTCATGAAGGGCTACTACGAGATCCAGCTCTCGTCGGCGGCGGTGCGGCAGATCCGTGCCGTGCACGCCGCGGAGCCGATGGCCGCCACGTTCGTCCTCGACTGCCTGGAGTATCTCTCCACCGACCTCGACTCGGGCCTGCTGCGCACGATCGACAAGGAGGCGGGGCTGCTGAAGGCGGAGATGGGTGACTTCGAGGCCCTGTGCTGGGTGCGGCACGAGGAGATGAGCCTGGTGATCCTCACCGTCTCACGGAGTCGTCACCCAGCGTGACGCCGCGCCGTCGTTCGCCCGGACGGCGAAGTCGCGGACGTCCCGCATCCGCCGCGTGCTGACCGGCTCGGCGTAGATGTAGGGGCACATGTCCGACCGGGTCATCTTCGATCGCTGGTAGAGCGAGAAGTCGCACCAGGCGTAGTCGTGCCGGGTGAGCTGCTCGATCACCTCCTGCCTGATGCGTTCGCCGTACATGGAGTCGTGCATCTCGATCAGGAGTGCCGGCTGGTGGTGGGCGATCGTCTCCGCCGCGCCCGCCAGCGCCTTCCCCTCATGTCCCTCGATGTCCATCTTGACCAGCCGGATCCGCTCCCGGGACCGGGAGGCCATGACGTCGATCGGCAGGCCGTCCGCCTCGCCGAGGAACGCGCCGTACCCCTCCCCGCCGTGGTGAAGGGCGGAGGTGAGGCAGTCGGCGGGGACGGTCGCCGGTTCGCCGGCGGCGAGCGTACGCGTGCAGGGGCCGGCGGTGACGTCGTAGGGGTCCCAGAGCCGCAGCCGTGCTCCGGAGTCGTGCGCGGCCACCGGGTGGACGTCGACGTTGCCGATCTCGTTGAGCCGCAGATTGAGGCGCAGCGCGCGCAGCGCGACCGGGTTCGGCTCGACGGCGACGACCTTCGTGAAGGCCCTGGCCATCCGTAAGGCGTAGTGGCCGACGTGGGCGCCGACGTCGAGGAAGGCCGAACCCGGCTCGGCGAAGGACTGCAGGAGGCGCCAGATGTCCTGTTCGTGCGGCCCCGGGCCGACGCGGTCACCGCTGGCGGGCCGGAGGGCCCAGGTGAGTCCGTCGCGCTGGAAGAGGGAAGGCGTCGTCGACATCAGGACTCCCGGGGAGGTGTTCCGCGCTCACCCACGTGTGATCGTTCTCCCGTCGGAGGAGATCCAGCTGCGGTGCGGGTAGTAGCTCCTGAGCTCCCGCATGCGGGAGGAGTCCGTGAAGAAGACGAACTCCAGGTTGGCGCGCCGCAGCATGCTGTGTTTCGACTCCTCGCCCAGCAGGCCTCCGACCAGCGGCACCGCGTTGACCGCCACTTCGGTGAGCGTCGACAGGCCGGTCATCGCGAACCGTTCGGCGACCTTCGCCAGGCCGGGCATCTTCCTGCGCAGGAAGATGCCGAGCTTCGTGGGCTTGACCGCCAGATGAGGACGCGTGGCCCGGATGTGGTCGCAGACGCGCTGCCAGTAGTCGGCGGCGCAGTCGGCCAGGGCGGCGGCCAGCACGTCGTCGGCGTCACGGGCGTTCGAGACCTCGAGGTAGGACTGGATCTCGAACAGCTCCCTGGCCTGTTCGCGCAGTTCGAGTATCTCCTCGAAACGCAGCATGGCCAGCAGGTCGGGCGGCGGGCCTTCGACCATCCGATAGGCCGTCTCGACGAGCTCCCGCATGTCGAGCTGGGGGTCCGGCCCGCCGTGCGCGGGCCGCTCATCGGCGAGGACGGCCTCGGCGAGGCCGGTGGCGTCCCCGGAGTTCCAGTCCGAGCCCATGATGCGCGCGTTGAACGCGCGGGCGTGCGCGGTCTCGTCGAACAGGCCGTGGATCTGGATCAGCTCGCTGCTCACCGGCAGTCCGGAGTCGTGGAGCAGCGCGAAGATGGGGGTGTGGGAGAACCGCGGCCTCGACAGGATGTCGTCGTACCGTCGTCTCAGTTCGATCGGCTGCGCCGACAGCAGGCCGGTCAGCACCGAGTCGGGTGAGTTGGCGGCCTCGCGGACCTGCCGCATGAAGTCGTCCTTGGCGGTGACATAGTCGTAGCGGACGACGACGGAACCATCCCCGGCGAGAACGCCGTCCAGTTCCCTGATCATGCGGTCGCGGGCGGCCGAGACCGGCGAGACGACCCATCCCTTCCCGTCGGGGCTGTTCCGCTTCCAGCTGTCCAGGACCTCGGCGAGAGAGTCGCAGGGATCGAGCCGGTCCTCCTGGTAGAGGTAGTTGTGGGCGCGGAGGCCGACCGCGACGACGCCTCCCGCGACGAGGTCTCTGAGCAGGCGGTAGAAGTTGTTCTCCCGCAGGTCGGACCTGCTGAAGTCGCCCACGACCCGGGGGTTGTCCACCAGCTGCGTGTCATGCACGTAGACCCGCTCGTTGAAGAGCGCCCCGAACACCAGCAGGGCCCGTAGCTGCATGGTGGACGTGATGCCGGCCCAGATCGGTTCCAAGGCGGCGAATTGCGACGTGGCGCGCAAGGCGTTGATGGAGCGGGAGTCATCGCGCTTCATCTCTTCGAGATACCACCCTTCGGTCGCCACCCTTAAGGGAAGCACAGCCGGGTACCGCAGGGAAGGTCGTCATGGACAGTGGGTCGGCCGGGGGTCCCGGGTCGTACGATCCGCTTGGTTGCTCGTGGCGTCTTCTTGGGAAAGGGGCCGGTTGTGGCATCGCTCGAAGAGGCCGTGGAGTCCAGGGACCATCTCGTCGCCGTCTGGAGCGAGCTGGTACGGGACCGAGGCGGCCGGACCGGCACGGACGACGGCGTCGTGCACATGTGGGCCGACAGCCCCTTCGGCTTCTGGAACACCCTGACCCTGGCCGGTACGGGCATCCCCGCGGACGCGCTCGGCGAACGGCTCGCGCGCGCGGCGTCCTTCATGAGGGGCAGGGCCGCAGGCGGATATGTGTGGATCTTCGAGGATCTGTTGAGCCCTCAGGCTCGGGAGAGCCTGTTCCGGCGGGCGGCCGAGGCCGGGCTGGAGCCGGCGTTCTCGGGCCGGGGCATGGCGGGCGACCTGTCCGTGCCCGATCCGGTTCATCCGGACCTGGAGTTCCGGCGGGTGGAGAACGAGGAGCACCTCGCCGCGTACGGCGACATCAACGCACGCGCCTACGGCATGACGCCCGAGGCGGGCAGGCTCGCCCTGGCCGGCTCCGAACTGTGGCGGAGCGACGTGCACGCCTACCTCGGGTACCGCGACGGACGGCCGGTGACCTGCGCCGCCACCGTCGCCGGGCCTCGTTCGATCTTCCTGGCGCTGGTCGCCACCCTTCCGGAGGAGACGCGCAAGGGGTACGGCGAGGCCGTCACCCGCAAGGCGATCCACGAAGGCGGCAGGCGCAGCGGGCACCGGCGGCTGGTCCTGCACGCCACGCCGGCCGGGCAGCCGGTCTACGAACGCATCGGCTGCCGAGCCAACACGGCGATCCACTTCCTCCAACTCGCCGGGCATGCCTACATCGGATGATCACGGGTAGCGCTGTGCGACCACCCCAGCTACAGAAGTGGAGCACGGCATGATCACTCTCATTCTGCTCATCCTCGCCCTGGCCTGCTTCGTCCTGTCCGCCTTCAACATCGGCGGCGCGCGCGTCAACCTGCTCGCCCTCGGGCTGGCCCTCTGGGTGCTCAGCGAGATCATCCCGAAGCTCGGCCAGCTCTGACCCCCAGCGCCTGAGACCACCCCCTACGGGCAGGAACACGCACATGGACGCCCTCACCATCGTCGCTCTGCTGGCACTCCTCGCCGGAATCCTGATCGCCCTCACCCAGAGGGTGTGGCCCATCGCGTTGTTGTGCGGCGGGTTGTTCATGTCCGTGCTGGCGGACGCCGGTCTCATCGTCACGTAGGCGAAGGAGACCGGCCGCCCGGCCCGTTCAGCAGTAGGTGATGCCGGTGACGGTGAACGGGATGTTGTGGTACGGCGTGTACTCCGACCGCTGGCCGGGGGAGACGCAGGGGCCGACCTCGGGCCATGAGCCCACGGTGGGGTCCGGATGGGTGACGCGGATGACCACGGCGTAGTTGCCGGAGCCGCCGCTGCAGTACGCCCAGGCGGTCTTGCCGTCCCGGCCGGTGGTGCAGCCGGTGGGCGAGGCGTGCGCGGGGGAGGCGGCGCCGAGGAGGGCGACGGTGGTGAGGACGGTCGCGAGGGAGAGGGTCACGTGCTTTCTCGCGCGCATGTGCTGACCTCCAGAGGGTCGTCAGGCAGTGCACTCTTAGGAAAGCTTCTTAAGAGAAAGTAACCGCACCGTTCCCGCCGTCAAGCCCCTGTCCGGCCGCCGGGACGCCGCCGTCAGCGGGGACGCGGGCCCTTCTTCCTGCGGCTCGCCGGCGCGGCGCGGCGACCGGCGCGGTTCTGGGCGGCGGGCTTGGGGGGCTGACGTCGTGCCTGCTTCTCCTGAGGGGCGGCGGGAGCGCGGCCCCGGGAGCTGTTGACCGTGCGGCCGCGCACGATGCCGATGAAGTCCTCCACCAGGTCGGTGGTCGCGTCGGTGGGCCAGGCCAGGGCGACCTGGGACTGGGGCGCGTCCGTGACCGGGCGGTAGGTGAGGTCTTTGCGGTGGTGGAGGCGGGCCAGTGACTGGGGGACCAGGAGCAGGCCGGTGCCGGCGGCCACCATCTCGACCGCCTCGGCCGTGGTGGCGGGACGGGTGAAGGCCGGTTGCCCGGGCCGCGACGCCCACTCGATGGCGTCGTCGAGGGGGTGGAAGATCTCCTCGTCGGCCAGGTCGGCGAGGGTCACCTCGTCGGCGGCGGCCACGGCGTGGTCCTTCGGCGTCACGACCACCGTGGTCTCGACGTAGAGGGGGATCGCGCTCAGGCCCTCGCGGTCGATCGGGAGCCGGACGAACGCGGCGTCGGCCCCGCCGCTGCGCAGGAGCGCCACCGCCTCGGGGGTGGGGGCCGTGACCAGCGTGAGGGGCACGTCGGGCAGCCTCTCGGCCCAGACGCCGGCCCACTTGGCGGGGGTCACGCCGGGCGCGTACGCCAGCCGGAAGTCTTCGCCGCTCTCGTCAGTCACGTCCTCAGGGTATCGATGTCGGGGACGCTGTCCCGACTGGCTAGGCTTGGGGCATGACCTCGTCCAAACCGAAGAGCATCCAGACGATGAAGCCCGAGACGGCGGCCAAGAAGCTGGGTGTCCTTCTCTCGGCCACGCCCGCGGAGTTCCAGGCGGGCGTCGTCTCCAGGGACGAGCTGAACGAGCTGCAGGCCAAGCCGCCCGCCTGGCTCGCCGACCTGCGCCGGAACGGGCCGCACCCCAAGCAGGTCGTCGCGGCCAAGCTCGGGGTCTCCATCTCGGGGCTGCTCAGGGCCGGGATCACCGAGCCGCTCACGACCGCCGAGATCGACGCGCTGAAGGCGGAGAACCCCGACTGGCTGGAGCGCGAGCGCACCGTCCAGGCCGAGGCCCGCAAGGAAGCCCTCCGGCTCAAGCAGCGCTAGCCGCCGCGTCTCGGACATGACGGCGCGGCCCGCCGGCGGGCAGGCCGCGCGTCACCGCCCGGTCAGGCGCGTGCCAGGTCGGGGATGCTGGACAGGCCGTGTGCGAGGTCGTCGTCCGTCGGCTCGTCGTCGGGCAGCAGCCCGGCCTGGAACATCTCGTAGGCGGCCAGGTCGAAGTGGCCGTGCCCGGACAGCGCGATGAGGATCGCCTTCGACTGGCCCTGCTCGCGGCAGCGCAGCGCCTCGTCGATGGCGGCCCGCACCGCGTGCGCCGACTCGGGCGCGGGCACGATGCCCTCCTCGCGGGCGAACAGCACGCCGGCCTCGAAGCAGGCGGTCTGCCGCACCGCGACCGCCTCCATCAGCCCGTTCTCGACGGCCCGGCTGATCAGCGGCGAGATGTCGTGGGCGCGCAGGCCGCCGGCGTGCACGGGCGGCGGCACGAACTTGTGGCCCAGCGTGTGCATCCGCGACAGCGGGGTGAGCCGGGCCGCGTCGGAGTGGTCGTAGGCGATGCGGCCACGGGTCAGGGTGGGGCAGGCGACCGGTTCGGCGGCGACGAGCCGGATCTCGCGCCCGCGGCGCAGCTTGTCCCGCAGGAACGGGAAGCACATCCCGGCCAGGGTGCTGCCGCCGCCGCAGGGGCCGACCACGATGTCCGGGTAGTCCTCGGCGAGCTCCATCTGGAGCATCGCCTCCTGGCCGATGACGGTCTGGTGGGCGCACACGTGGTTGAGCGAGCTGCCGCGGGTGTAGCCCAGGTCGGGGTTGGCGTAGGCGACCTCCAGGGCCTCGGACTTGGCGATGCCGAGGCTGCCGGGGTGGTCGGGGTCCTCGGCCAGCACGGCCCGTCCGGCCGCGGTCAGCGGGCTGGGGCTGGAGTTGCAGACCGCGCCGTACGCCTCCATGAGGGCCCGGCGGTACGGCTTCTGCCGGTAGCTGACGCCCACCATGAACACCTGCGCGCTCAGCCCGAACATGGCCGCGGCCGAGGCGATCGAGCTGCCCCACTGGCCCGCGCCGGTCTCGGTGACCAGCCCCGTCTTGCCGATCTGCTTGTTGTAGTACGCCTGCGGCACCGCCGAGTTGGGCTTGAGACTGCCGACCGGCGAGACGCCCTCGTACTTGTAGTAGATGCGGGCGGGGGTGTCCAGGGCGCGTTCGAGGCGGCGCGCCCGGTAGAGCGGGGTGGGCCGCCACTGGCGGTAGATGTCGCGCACCGGGCCGGGGATCTCGAACTCCGGCTCGGTGCTGAGCTCCTGGTCCACCAGGGGCTCGGCGATCGTCCTGCACAGCTCGGCCCGGGTGATGGCCGCGCCGGTGGCCGGGTCGAGGATGGGGGCCGGCTCGCCGAAGTCCGCGGCGATGTTCAGCCACGTGTACGGGATGTCGTCCTCGTTCAGGGTGTATTTGACGGTCTCGTTCAACGGATACCTCTCATCAGGACTTCGTCGAGGGATGTCAGACGCCCGCTTCCGCGGTCAGCGAGCCCTTCACGGTCTGGTCCCGGCCGCCCAGCAGCCCGGGGTGGGACGTCCTGAAGCCCTCCAGGACCAGCTCGTAGGGGAAGTCGTCGAACTCGCCGTGCCAGTGCAGGAACTCCATGTGCCGCCGGCCTGACTCGTCGTGCGGGTGGTAGACGCTGTCGGCGGTGCCGTCGAACTCCAGGGGCTTCAGGCGGTACAACCGGCACAACATCTTGTTGAACACGGGGGTGGCCTTCACCCAGCGGCCTTCGAGCTGGACGGAGACCAGGCCGTGGAAGCGGAACACGTCGCCGCCGACGAGCTCCTTGAGCCGTCCGGAGGCCAGGTGGTTGCGCACGTCGGCGAACACCAGCCGGGACGGGATGCCGAGCGCGCGGGCGGCGGCGGCGTACACCACCGACTTGTGCAGGCAGAAGCCGCTGCCGCGGGCGATGATCGTGCTGGCCCGCAGGCCGTCGCGGGACATGTCGATGTCGTAGACGTCGTACAGGATGGTGTCGCGCACCTTGTAGTACAGGCGTACGGCCTGCTCGGTGGGTGTGGTGGCGCCCTCGACGGCTCGTTCGGCGAACTCGCGCACCACGGGGTGGCCGGCGTCCAGGAACTTCGTGGCGGCCAGGTCAGCGGCCAGGTCAGCGGTCATGTGTGTGACTCCTTGAGGCCGAGCATCCGGGCGATGCGGATCCGTTGCATCTCCGAGGTGCCGGAGTAGATGGTGCCGCCGACCGCGTCCCGGAGCTCCTTCTCCAGCCCGGTCCCGGTCAGGTAGCCGCTGCCGCCGAAGATCTGGATCGCGGCCAGCGCCGACCTGACGTTCGCCTCGCTGGTGACCACCTTGGCGATCGCGATGTCGGTGGCGACGTCCCGGCCGGCGGCGAAGCCGCGCGCGGCGTCGTACAACCAGCGGCGGGCGGTCTCCACGCCGATCTTCATGTCCACGATCTGGCCGGCGACCAGCTGGAACGAGCCGATCGGCCGGCCGAACTGGCGGCGCCGGGAGGCGTGCTCGACGCAGCGGTCCAGCCGGTGCCGCATCGCGCCGGCCTGGACGATGAAGGAGCACAGGATCTCCCACCGCATCACGTGCTCCAGCACGGTGAAGCCCATGCCCGGCCGGCCCACCACGTTGGCGGCCGGGACCCGGCAGTCGCGCAGCGTCAGCTCGCCGAGCGGGGACGTGCGCAACCCCATCTTGGGCACGTCCGGGCCGGTCAGCAGGCCCGGGGTGTCCCGTTCGACCAGGAAGGCGGTCAGGCCGAAGGGGCCCAGGTCGCGGTCGGTCACCGCGTAGACCACGATCAGGTCGGCGACCGGGCCGTTGGTCACGAACACCTTGTCGCCGTCGAGGATCCAGTCGTCGCCGTCGGGTTTGGCGGTCATGCCCATGCCCAGCACGTCGGAGCCGCCCCCGGGGTCGGTGATCGCGTGCGCGGTGATCGTCGTGCCGTCGCAGATGCCGGGCAGGTGGCGGGCCTTCAGCTCGGGGCTGCCGAAGCGTTGCAGCGGGATCCCGGCGCTCACGATCTGCGTGCAGAGCGAGAAGCACAGCCCGCCGTCCCGGCAGCCCTCGCCGAGGCCCTCCAGGACGTACATGGTGCTGAGCAGGTCCAGGCCGCGGCCGCCCCATTCGGGGGAGAACGGCAGGCGCAGCAGCCCGGAGGCGCGCACCTGCTCCCACTTGTGCGCCGGCAGGCCGGCGGTCCGGTCGGCGTCGCGGTCGGCGTCCAGGTGGCCTTCGCCCAGCACCTCGTACCAGTCCGCGAACTCGGCCCTGAGCTCGCGGTGTGTGTCGCTCCACTCGTCCATGGGTGACCAGATCCGTCAGTAGTGGGAGAACTCAGCCTCAGCGAGCTGGTGGCGCTCGTCGCCCTGCAGCGCGGGGGAGAAGACGCAGATCAGCCGCAGGTCCTCACCCGGGTCGGCGATCAGGTGGTGCGGGTCGTTCTGGTCGAGCGCGTACATGGTGCCCGGCTCCAGGACGTGCTGGCGGCCGTCGGCGTCGATCACGGCCCCGCGCCCGCTGATGCAGTAGCACGCCTCCAGGTGCTTGCGGTACTGGAGGGGGGAACTGGTGCCGGCCCAGACGATCGTGTCGGTGAGCGAGTAGCCCATGCCGTCGCGCTCGACCAGGAAGCGGTGGCTCAGGCCGTTCCCCCACTCGACCGGCGTCACGTCAGAGATCTTGCGGATGATCATTGCAGTGTCCGTTCTGCTGGTGCTGATAATGCTTTTCCGACGAATTCACGAATGGCGGCCACGGTCCGGAAGTTCTCCGGGGCGATGTCCAGCTCGTCCACCGGGACGTCGAACCGGTCCTTGATCCAGCCGATGAGCTTCAACAGGCCCAGACTGCTGATGACCCCGTTGCGGAAAAGGTCGTAGTCGGCCTCGAGTTCGTCGGGCGGAGTATCGGGAAGATACTCGGTCACCACGAATTCTTTAATCTGGTGTGTGATGTCCACGAAAGGCAGCATCACACGCGCGCGCACGCGGACGCATCTCCGAGAATGCGCGTGCCCGCAATAGGCTTTTGCGTGTCAGCCGATGCGCTTTCGGTCCACCTTTCCGGTCGAGGTGCGCGGGAACGGCTGCTCGACCAGCCTGATGGCGGACGGGATCGCGGCCCGCGGCAGCCGCATCGCGCAGTGCGTGCGCAGGCGCAGCCCCGACAGCCGTCCCGGCCCCGTCCCGCGGACGAACGCGGTGAGCCGCGTCTCGGCGCCGTCCACGGCCGGGACGACGGCCGCCTCCAGGACGTCGTCGTGCTCCAGCAGCACCCGCTCGATCTGCTCCAGGTTCACCCGGATGCCGCGCACCTTGAGCTGGAAGTCGTCCCGGCCGACGAGGAACAGCCGGCCGGCGGCGTCCCGGCGGACCAGGTCGCCGGTGCGGAAGAAGCGGCGGCCGTCCGGCCCGGTCACGAACCTGCCGGTGGCCGCCGCCGGGTCGGGGGTCACGTACCCCTCGGTCTGGAACGGCGTCCAGACCAGGAGCTCGGTGCCGCCGTCGTCCGGCGGGACGGGGGCCAGATCAGGTCCGAAGGCCACGACGACGCCGGGCAGCGGGCGGCCGATCGGCAGCGGGGCGGGCCCGGCCGCCTCGGCGGCGTCGAACTCGTGCCAGAAGCTGTCGTTGGTCTCGGTGCAGCCGTAGACGTTGTGCAGCCGGGCGCGCGGGAACCGGCGCGGCAGGCCGGCGCGCAGCGGGGCCGGCGCGTGGTCGCCGGTGACGATGACGTGCCGCACGCCGGGGAAGACGCCCTCCTCCAGCAGCTGGTACAGCATGGGCACCCCCTGGACGACGGTGACCCCGCAGGCGGCGAAGAACTCGCAGACGTAGCGCGGGTTGGCGGCCAGCGCGGGGTCGACCAGCGCGACGCAGCCGCCGTGCCGCAGGGTGGCCCACACGTCCAGCAGGCACAGGTCGAAGTTGAGCGGCGCGTAGTTGAACACCACCTCCCCGGGGCCGAGGCCGAACGCGTCGCCGGCCCATTCGGTGAACCGCGCCATCGCGCCCGCCGACAGCGGGACGATCTTCGGGGTGCCGGTCGAGCCGGACGTGGTCAGCATGAACGCGGTGTCCTGGCCGGCGACCGCCACCGGCTCGGGGACCGCCACCGGCTCGGGGACAGCCGGCCCGCCGGGGTGCTCACCGTCGGGCCCGCCGATCACGGCGGTGACCACGTCGGGATGTTCGGCGGCGTCCTCGGGCGTGGCGGCCAGCACCTCGACGCAGCCCGCCCGCGCGCACAACTCGCCGAGCGCGACCGTGCCGAGGTCGATCGGCGGCAGCAGCAGCGGACGCCCGGCCGCCAGGCAGCCGAGCACGAGCGCGACCGCCTGCGGCGACTTACGGGCGAGCACCGCCACCGGGCCCGCTGGAAATGCGTCCAGTTGTTTCTGGGCCCGTCCGGCCATGGCGGCCAGTTCGGCGTAGCTGACTTTTTCCGTCCTGGTGCGCAGCGCCGGTGCCGAGGGTTCTCTCTCGGCGTGCGCGATGAAATCGCGGAGCAGTTCTGTGGTCATCGGAAGGTCACCCATCGATTTCTTGGTTGCCGGATACCAATGATTTTGTTCGATGTGCGACCGCGGAATCGGGAATGCGGGTTTCAGCTAATTGCCCGGGTCCGGCAGCTTCCTGCAACGCCTCGACCACGAGAACGGGTCAGGACCGTACTTCCAGTTCTTCGGCCCGCTCCGGCGGGCCGGCCGCCGGGGCGGGCGGCTCCTCCTCGGCGCGGGTGGCCAGCACGCAGCCGCCCAAGATGAGTGCGAACGAGACGACGATCAGGGCGGTCAGCGGCTCGTCCAGGATCAGCACCCCGGCGACGATCGCCACCGCCGGGTTCATGTACGTGGACACCAGCGCCCGCGACGGCCCGGCCTCCTTGATCAGCTCCACGAACACCACGAACGCCAGCCCGGTGCAGACCACGCCGAGGCCGCCCAGCGCCGCCAGCACCTGCCAGCTGGGCATGGCGGACGGCCAGGTCCAGATCGCGGCGGGCGTGTAGACCAGCGCGGCCAGGGTGAGGCAGGCGGCGGTCAGCGGGATGGTGGGCAGGTCCCGCAGGTATCGGTCGGCGACGAGCGGGGCGATCGAGTAGCAGAGCGCGGTCAGCAGCACCTCGCCCATCGCCCAGGCGTCCCCGCCGCCCAGGTGCGGCCCGGCCAGCACGGCGACGCCGGCCAGGCCGATCACCAGCCCGGTCCAGCGGGCCCTGCCGAGCCGTTCGCTGCCGCCGCTCAGGCGGGCCAGCGCCACGCCGAGGATGGGCGCCGCGGCGATCAGCAGGCCGCTGGTCGAGCTGGTCAGCCGCCGTTCGGCGTCCGACAGCAGCCACCAGGGCGCCAGGATCTCCAGGCAGGCGAACGCGAAGACCGGCCGCCAGTACCGCCGGACCATCGCCAGCTGCCCGCCGCGGATCGCCAGCGGCAGCAGCAGCGCGGCGCCGATCGCGGTGCGCGCGAAGACCAGCACGGGCACCGGCACGCCGCCGACCGCGACCTTGATGAGGAGGTAGGGAATGCCCCAGATCACGGACATCAGGGCGAACAGCACCCAGCCACGGCGGCTCACATGCGTCTCCTTGGGGTCGAGATGGATGGCCTGCTCATGAAATGTCTGCTCATGGACGATCTGCTCAGGCGGAGGGCGGGGGAGCAGCCGGAGAGGCGGGAGCGGCGCCGGGGATGCGGGCCGGCGGCCTGCGGAAGACCGACGGCGAATCCATGAAAATCCTCCAGCCTATTCGCTGCCGCGCGACAATTCCCGCACGAAAGCAATTCTTCCCGAGAATCGCACGGCGTCCGTGTCGCGGCTTCTTTCAACGTGCTCTTTCAGTGGACAATCGGCTCGGCGCCAAGGGATGCTGGACGCGCGACCGGAGTGCCGCCGATCGGTGTCCTCGCAGGTCAGTCGCGAAATCACCGGCCCTCGCCGGACGGCACCGGGCCGTTGGTCCCGCCGCGCCAAGCCGTGCACTGTCACCCTGAAACGGAGGGAAACCACCCATGACCGATAAATCCCCCAATCCCGCGCTCCGGCAGCTCGACGTGCTCATCGGCACCTGGCGCGTCAGCAACGTCGAGGACGGCAAGGCGACCGACGCCGGCACCGTGCGCTTCGAATGGCTGGAGGGCGGCAACTTCCTCGTCCAGCACGTCGACCTGGCCGACACCAAGGCTGTGGAGTACATCGGCTACGACGAGGAGAGCAAGACCCTCAAGTCGCACCTGTTCGGCCAGTCCGCCGAGATCCTCAAGTACACCTGGGAGGTCAGCGGCGACACGCTGACCATCTGGTACGGCGACCAGGGCTCGCCCGCCCGCTTCGTCGGCAAGTTCAGCGAGGACGGCAACACCAACACCGGCGCCTGGGAGTGGCCCGGCGGCGGCTACCAGTCCACGATGACCCGGGTCTGACCCCGTTCGGCGCGCCGGCCCGGCGGCGAGGTCGCCGGGCTGCGGCCGGACGCGATCTGGCAGAACCTTGTCAAGGATGACCGAAAAGTCCGTAAGATACGGGCCCTAATGGTACGGATGTGACTTGGGGGCCCTGACGTGACGCTGCTGTCCCGGCGAAATCTTCTCAAATCCGGCGCGATCGCGGTTCCTGCCGCGATCCTCGCACCCGGCACGGCGGCCCAGGCGGCCCGGATGGCGCGGTCCATGCCCGGGGTCGAGATGTCGGGCGTCGCGCCCGCCTCGCTGGCCGGTTTCGACAACCTGTTGAAGAAGTTCGTGCTGGACCGGCGGATCACCGCCGCGCAGCTCGCCATCATGAAGAGCGGCAAGATCGTGCTGGCCCGGGGCTACCGCTACAACGACTTCTCCAAGGCGCTGCCCGCGGTCTCGCCGACGTCGTTGTTCCGGATCGCCAGCTTGAGCAAGAACATCACCTCCGCCGCGATCATGCGGCTGGTGCAGGACGGCAAGCTCAGCCTGTCGGCCAAGGTCACCCAGCTCCTCGGGCTCACCCCGCTCGACGAGCGCATGGGCCAGGTCACTGTGCTGCGCCTCATGCAGCACCTCGGCGGCTGGGACCGCGGCGTCTCCAAGGACCAGCTCTGGCTGGACCACACCATCTCCGCCGCGCTCGACGTGCCGCTGCCGATCAGCCACGCCGACATCGTCAAGTACGCCACCGCCCGGCGGCTCGACTTCGACCCGGGCAGCAAGATGGTCTACAGCAACTACGGCTACCTGCTGCTGGGCCGGGTGATCGAGAAGGTCTCCGGCATGTCGTACGAGTCGTACGTCAAGACCAAGCTGCTCCAGCCGCTCGGCATCACCCGCATGCGGCTCGGCCGCAGCCTGCGGAGCGAGGCCGCGCCCGGCGAGGTCGCCTACGAGTCGCAGTACACCAACAAGTCGGTGGTGGACGCCTCCGGCGCCGTCGTCCCCTACCAGTACGGCGGCTTCAACATGCCCAACCAGGACGCCAACGGCGGCTGGCTCGCCTCCGCCGTCGACCTGGTCCGCTGGACCCTCGCCTTCGACCGGCCCGGCACGGTGCTGAGCTCGGCCTCGATCGCCAAGCTGGTCGCCAAGCCGGAGATCGGCGTCAACCAGTACGGATCCTGGTACGGCGGCGGCTGGTGGGTGCGCCAGGTCACCGGCCACCTCAACACCTGGCACGACGGCTCGATGCCCGGCACGTACTCCTACCTGGCCCGCCTGCAGAACGGCTTCAGCTACGCGGTCGTGTTCAACCGCAGGGAGGAGACCGGGTCGCTCGACTTCGACGCGCTCGACGACGACATGAACAAGGTCACCGTCTCCTCCTGGCCCACGACGGACCTGACCTCCCGCTACTTCTGAGGACGCCGCGAGGGCCGGGAAATCCCTACGGCTGAGCACATCGCGAGCTTCAGGTGCTCATTTCACCGACTGGAGCTCCTTCAGGTAGTCCTTCAGCGGCTTGAGACCCACCTCCGCGCGCCGTTCGTCGACCCGCGCCTCGTCCTCGATCGGGGTGCGGGGCCGCCATCGGCCCTCGGGGGTGGTCTCCCACTGCGTCCCGTACACCTGGGGCTTCTTCTCCGCCACCCGCACCCGGTCCACCAGGTAGGCCAGGTCGGACGGGTCGGCGTCGCCGTCGTCCACCGCCCGCCGCATCATCTCCAGGCCCCGGCGCTGGAAGGCCAGGTCGCGGTCGGCGTGCTGGACGAGCGCCCAGGCCGCCTGCGCGCCGTCCTTGCCGACCAGTTCGTACCCCGGCCAGCCGTAGGCGTCGAGGATCTGCCGCATACGCTCGGTGTTGGCCTTCTCGGTCCGGTCCCAGTCCTCCTGGCTGGACTCCAGGGTGCGCAGCCCCTGGTCCGCCTTGAGCATCTTCAACAGTTCGGCCCGCAGGGCGGGGTTCCTCGGGGCGTCGTCACCGCACGCCGTGACCATGAGGAACGCCGCGAACAGCCACAGGGACAAGACCCGCATGCCCTCGATCATCCCTCCGTCCGTCCCAGGACGCGAGGGATGGCCGCTTACATCCGGGTACGCGCGCTTACATCCGGGTACGCGCGCTCACATCTGGGTACGCGCGTACGCCTGCAGCGCGTCGCGGACGAACCTCGCCCCGGCGGCGTCGTCGTACATGGCGGCGAAGCGGGGGTCGTCGACGTACATGTCACCGAGGCAGCTCACCATCTCGATCGAACGCTCCCGATCGCCCTCGGCCGTCGGCGTGCCCGGGATCTGACTCAGCCACCGCACGTGCCGGGCGGCCAGCGACTGGGCGCGGTCGGAGGTGGGCGAGACCCCCGCCTGCGCCGCGGCGACCCACGCGGCGACCAGGTCCTCGGCCGCCCGCTTCCAGGCCCGCTGCTGGTCGAGCGTCTTGCCATGCCACCAGTCGTTGCTCACCTGGAACGCGCGCTCGCCCCAGCGTGCGATCACGTCGTCCTTGTGGTGGTCGTTGAAGCCGGCCAGCATGACGTCCATCCGCGGTTCCGCCCCCGCCAGCAGGGCGTCCAGCGTGTGACGCACGGACCTGATCTGCCGGTCGACGCGGTCGCGCTCCTTCTCCAGCGCGGCGATGTGGGCGCGCAGCCCGTCGGCCGCGTCCACCTCCTCGGCCAGCACCTCGGCGATGGCCGGCAGGCCCATGCCGAGCCGGCGCAGGAGCAGGATTCGCTGCAGCCGCAGGACCGCGGCGGAGTCGTAGCGGCGGTGACCGTTCGCGCCCACCCGGGACGGGATCAGGAGCCCGACGCTGTCGTAGTGCCGCAGGGTGCGGCTGCTGACGCCGGCCCTGGCCGCCAGCTCCTGGATCGTCCACTCCATCGTTCCAGTGTCACCCCCGGCGGAGCGTGGTCGCGATGATCTCCGCGCTGTCGGCGTGCAGTGCCTGCGCCGCCGTCTGGCCCGTCGCCGCCAGGTAGGCGTCGACCAGCCGGTTGCCCGCGGCGTACCCGGCGCCCATCGGCAGGCCCACCGGGGTGACGCCGAGGTGCTTGGCCCCGGGGTCGCCGTGCACCCAGGCGGTGAAGTTCTCCATGCCCGTCACGTCGAGGCCGGTGAGCACCTTGGCGAAGACCGCGTCGTCGTGCAGGTGCGGCACGCCGATGCGGGCGTAGCCGAGCTCGTCGCCGTAGAGCTGGCGGGCGAAGGCGTCGGCCAGGCCCTCGCCGACGATGTGCTCGCCGACCGTGACGGTCATCGGATCCCACACCACTCCGCCCGAGCTCCATCGCAGGTTGTGGTGAAGCTCGTGCACGGCGGTGGCCTCCAGCCGCTCCACGTTCTCGGGGAAGGGCCACAACGTGATGGCGATGTTGCCCGAGATGCCGCCGAACCCGGTCAGCCCCTTGCAGGGCCCCATGAAATGCTCGTCAGCCGGGTCGCCGAGCACGAACAGCACGATGATGTCCGGCACCTCCAGCCCCGGCGTCGCCTCCAGCAGCACGGCGAGAGCGTCGTCGAGCGCGCGCTGCATCCGCTCCCAGGCGCCGGCCGCCTCCAGGGTGTCCAGCGCGTCGAGGCAACGCTCCTCGTCCCGGTCGATGGGGAACCCGGACGTCTGGAGATGCACGGACACCAGATCGACCTCGCCCGGGTGGTAGCGGTACATGCCGGCATTGGGCTCCAGCATCGAACGCAGCAGACCGGCCCGGTCCGCCATCGGGGCCAGCAGGATCCGCCGCATGGCGGAGCAGGTGTCAAGAACGGTGATCGACATGGCCCCGATGCTAAAAGTTGACGCAACGTCAACGTCAAATCAGCACGATCCGGCTTTCGTGACTGCTCAGAAGGGGAGTCGGGCGTTACTGCTGATCCTAGGGAGCCAAACGGGGAGCCACTGGCTCTACCTGGCCTGCGGCTTGAAGATCTTGTCCATCACGACCGCGACGAAATTGCCGCCGCACGCGCGGGGATGGTCGCGAGGCGCGGGGCAGGCAAGGGAACGTTCTGAGGCGCTTGCATCATGGCCAGAATCGCCAAGTGACGCCGGTCGGGGGCGCGGAGGCGACGTCGTCGCGCCCCCGGCCTCCACCTCGAAGGAGAACGCATGGATCACGACACCGATCTGTGGAATCGGCTCGCCGCGCACGGCATCGACTTCGAGACCCCCTTCCGCGGCGTCTGGTGCGAGGGGCTCACCGTCGAGCAGGCGGCGCACCGGCTGGGCGCCGACCCGGACACCGCCCGGCCCGGCGTCATCCGGGAGATCGTGACGGGCGAGTATCGCGGGCAAGAGGGCGGAGTCGTCTGGATCGGCGATTACGCCCCCGGCTGGATCCTGGCGATCCAGCTCGACGGGAACCGGCTCTGGGAGTGGGACGCCTGGGCGCGGCTCTCCGGCGAGAAGGGCAGGCTGCTCAGCCTCGGCTGGCCACTGCACGACCTCGACGGTGTGGAAGACCTCCAGTACCTTGTCGGCGGGGAACTAGTCACCTCCCTGGTCGTCGGCGATCCCGAGGAGCGGGACGGTAGCGATCCCGACGCGCTCGACGACTACCTCGACGGCCTGTCCTTCTTCGGCGACACCGCGTACGCGGAGGTCACCTCGGCCCTGCGCCTCATCGGCCGGATCACCGGCAGGGAGATCGACGACGCGTGGCTCGACGGCACGCACACCCGCTATGCCATCAGGGAGAGCTCCGGCTAAGTGCACCCCCCGCTAGGAGGCGTACCTGATGCGCGCCTTCCCCTCGATCCAGGCGCACCAGGAGCAGGAGGAGGCCGCGCACGCGCGGGGATGGCTCCGAGGCGCGGGGGCAGGCAAGGGAGAGTTCTGAGGCGCTCGCATCATGGCTGCCCTTGTGCATGCTCCGGCCAACGAATCGGCCGCAGAGCGGTGGAAGGCTCCCCGTTCGACTCCTTCAGACCATGTCGGCCCCTTTTCCCCTGCCGCAACGTCAACGTCGAACCGAGTTTTGCCGCGTGGCGGAATCCGGCCAGACTGGGCCGGACAGTTCGAAGGAGAACCTGATGGCCAAATACCTGCTGCTCAAGCACTACCGGGGCGCGCCGGCGGCGGTCAACGACGTGCCGATGGGCCAGTGGACGCCGGAGGAGGTCGCGGCCCACGTCCAGTACATGCGGGACTTCGCCGCCCGGCTGCAGGAGAGCGGTGAGTTCGTCGACAGTCAGGGGCTCTCGCCCGAGGGCACGTTCGTCCGCTACGACGGCGAGGGGCGGCCGCCGGTCACCGACGGTCCGTTCGCCGAGACCAAGGACCTGATCGCCGGGTGGATGGTGATCGACGTCGCGAGCTACGAACGGGCGCTGGAGTTGGCCGGCGAGCTGTCCGCGGCTCCGGGCGCGGGCGGCGAGCCGATCCACGAGTGGCTGGAGGTGCGGCCCTTCCTGCCCGGGACGCATCTGGTGGACGAGTGAACGAGTCGTTTCCTGGCCGGTACGCATCTGGTGGCCGAGTGGACGAGGCGCTGCTGCGGGAGCTGGTGCCCGCGGTGATCGGTGTCGTCGTCCGCCGCGGCGCGGACTTCGCGTCGGCCGAGGACGCCGTCCAGGACGCCCTGACCGAGGCCGTGCGCGTGTGGCCGGACGACCCGCCCCGCGACCCCAAGGGCTGGCTGGTCACCGTGGCCTGGCGCAAGTTCCTCGACGCCGCCCGCGCCGACGCCTCCCGGCGGCACCGCGAGACCCGCGTCGACAGCGAGCCCCCGCCGGCCCCCGGGGAGGCGGTGGACGACACGCTCCAGCTGTACTTCCTGTGCGCGCACCCGTCCCTGACGCCGGCCTCGGCCGTCGCGCTCACGCTGCGCGCGGTCGGCGGGCTGACCACGCGTCAGATCGCGCAGGCGTACCTGGTGCCGGAGGCGACCATGGCGCAGCGGATCAGCCGGGCCAAGCGCACCGTCTCCGGCGTGCGGTTCAACCAGCCCGGCGACGTCGCGACCGTGCTGCGCGTGCTGTACCTGGTCTTCAACGAGGGCTACTCCGGCGACGTCGACCTCGCCGCCGAGGCGATCCGGCTCACCCGGCTGCTCGCGGCGAAGATCAAGCACGAGGAGGTCGCGGGCCTGCTCGCGCTCATGCTGCTGCACCACGCCCGGCGTCCGGCCCGCACCGCTCCCGACGGGAGCCTCGTGCCCCTGGCCGAGCAGGACCGCGGCCTGTGGGACACCCGCCTGATCGCCGAGGGCGTCGACGTGCTCCAGGCGGCCCTCGCCCGCGAGCGGGTGGGCGAGTTCCAGGCTCAGGCCGCCATCGCCGCGCTGCACGCCGACGCCCCGACGGCCGGGGAGACCGACTGGGCGCAGATCGTCGAGTGGTACGACGAGCTGGTGCGCCTCACCGACAGCCCGGTGGCCCGCCTCAACCGGGCCGTCGCCGTCGGCGAGGCCGACGGCCCGCACGCCGGGCTGGCCGCCCTGGCCGAGCTCGACCCGGCCCTGCCCCGCCACGCCGCCGTCGCGGCCTACCTGCACGAACGCGCCGGCGACCCGGACACCGCGGCACGGCTCTACACCGAGGCCGCCCGATCGGCGCCCACCCTCCCCGAACGCGACCATCTCACCCGTCAGGCGGCCCGGCTGGGCGGGGCGTGAAGGTCCGGGCCTGACGTCGTCCGGCTGCGCGGGGCGTGAGGGGCTGGGCCTGACGTCGTCCGGCTTCGGGCGGCCGGATCCTCAGCCTCCGGTGACGACGAGCACCAGCCCCGACGCGACCAGCCCCACCTCGACCACCGCCACGAACGCGCCGGCGGGCAGCCGATCGACGATCTTCTTGCCCGCCCAGGCCCCGGCCGCGCTCGCCGGCGCCAGCGCCAGCCCGGTGGCGACGCCGGACGTGGTGAGCACGGCGGCCGCACCGAAGACGACCAGCTTGGTCAGGTGCATCACCACAGCCGCCGCGGCCTCCGTGCCGATGTAGGCGCCGCGCAGCAGGCCGCGGGCCAGGAAGAACGGGGCGACCAGCGGCCCCATGGAGCCGACCAGCGCCGAACCGAACCCGGACACGGCTCCGACGGCCGCGAACGCCGCGTCGTCCAGCCGGACGCCATGCGGCCGCCTGCGTCGCCAGACCACCATGACCAGCAGGAACACTCCGATGACCCGGGTCAGCGCGGCCAGCGGGGCGGCGGCGAACACCAGCGCGCCGGCCGCTGCGGCGGGCACCGCCCCCGCCGCGAAAACGCCCACCAGACGGCGGTCGACCTCGTCCCGGTTGAACCACACCCGGCTGCCGTTGCCGGCGAGCTGCGCGACGGTCAGCACCGCGACCGCGTCCCGGGTGCCGAGGACCGCGACGAACACCGGCAGCAGCAGCACCCCGCCGCCGAACCCGGCCACCGCCGACAGCGTCGCGGTGGCGAACGTCGCCGCCACCATGACGACCACGACCAGGACGGTGTTCACGCCCCTCACCTCTCTCCGGGGATGCGCGGCCTGTCATTCACCGGGCGCGGAGCAGCAGGAGCAGCCGGCGGCGGGTCCGTCCGCCTGCTCCTCAGGGCCGGCCGGGACGGCGCAGCAGGCGTCGCCGCGCCAGGCTTCGCGGCCTTCCTTGACCGCGACGGCCGCGATCACCAGCGCGGCGACCGGGTCGGCCCAGGACCAGCCGAACAGGCTGTTGAGCGCCAGCCCCACCAGCAGCACGCCGGACAGGTACGTGCACAGCAGGGTCTGCTTGGAGTCTGCCACCGCGGAGGCGGAGCCGAGCTCGCGTCCGGCACGGCGCTGTGCGTGGGACAGGAACGGCATGATCACCAGCGACGACGCCGCAAGGATCAGTCCGGGCGTCGAATGCTCGGCCTCGCCCACCCCCAGCAGCGTGCGGACGGCGTCGAAGGTGACGTAGGCGGCCAGCGCGAAGAAGGAGATCGCGATGACGCGCAGTGCGGTCCGCTCCCGCCTTTCATGGTCGGCCGCGGAGAACTGCCAGGCCACCGCGGCGGCCGAGGCGACCTCCACCACCGAGTCCAGGCCGAACCCGACCAGCGCGGCGGAGGAGGCCAGGGTGCCGGCGGTGACGGCCACCACCGCCTCGATCACGTTGTAGGTGATGGTGGCCGCGACCAGCAGGCGGATGCGGCGCCGCAGGGCCGTCCGGCGCGCCGGGGTGGTGACGTGGGCGGCGGTCACGACACCGGCTCCTCTGCGACCCCAGCGGGGGTAGGACACAGCGTCACGGCGTGCCCGGTGGCGGCCAGCAGCTGCTCGGCGGAGGCGAGCAGGTCCATCAGCTCGGGACGGGTCAGGGAGTAGAACGACTGGCGGCCCTCGGCGCGGTAGTCGATCAGGCCGCAGTCGCGCAGGCAGGCCAGGTGCTTGGACACCGTGGACTGGGCCAGGCCGAGCTGGGTGGTCAGGTCGACCACGCGGGCCTCGCCGCGGGCCAGGCGCTGGACGATGCGCAGCCGGGTCTCGTCGGCCAGGGAGTGGAACAGCGCGGCCGCGGGGGAGATGCCGGCGGCGATGTCGGCACTGACACAACGGCCACCTTCAGGATCAATCGCCATATGGCGATGTTAGCCCGAATCCGGCATCTATGGCGAGGCGGCGGTGCTCGCCTGGAGGTCGGCCGCCTTCCGGTGTCTGTTGGGAAGTGTTCGTCGGACGTCTTTCGGGGTGGAGCGGGCGTCTGGGAGGCTCGCTTTTGTGAGTGAACCAGGGCGGCGGGGCCGTCCCGCCACCGATGAGCGCGAGACCGTCACGATCCTTCGGGTGCTCGGGACGACCGGCATCGCGGCGGGGCTGGCCTCGGCCGCGTTCATGCTGCTGCAGTGGTCGAGCCCGCCGCTGACCTGGCTGGCGTTCCTGCTCGTCGTCGCGCTGGTCGGGGTCGGCCTGCGCGTCGAGGCGGCGATCCTGGCGCGTTCTGCCCGCTGACCCGGCGCCCGTGCCGCCCGGCCTGTCTCCCGGCCGGTCGGCCGGGAGGCTTCAGCGGGACGGGCGGCGGGCTCGCGCGGGTCAGCGTTCGCAGACGACTCCGTCGCCGTCGCGGTCCTGGTACCAGGCGTACTCGGGGTCGACGCCGCGGCGGTACGGGCCGTAGCCGGCGGCGTTCGCCTCGGCGCAGGTGCGGAAGCGCGGGTCGGTGCCGGAGGGCGGGGGCGGCGTGGGGGACGGGGTCGGCTTCAGGGTCGGGGCCGGCGTGGAGGTGGACGTGTCGCACCTGCCGGACCAGATCCGCAACTTATCCGCCTTGGCCTTGGCCTGCTCCGAGCGGAAGAGGCTCTTGTAGCTGTCGTCCGGCTTGGATAAGACGGCCTTGCCGTAGCCGTAACGGATCAGGTTGCGGTTGACGTGCACGCCCTTGGCGTTCCACACGTGCGAGGGCGGGCGGCCCGGCGTCTTGGCGGTGAGCAGGTGGGCCGTCGTGCCGGGCGGCAGGAGCGCCGCCGTGCGGGCGGTCGCCGCCCTGGACCAGCATCGCCCGCGCTCGGACGTGTCCACGCCGAGCAGCTGCACGCGGATCTTCGTGGTGCCGCGCACGACGTCGACGGTGTCGCCGTCCACGATCTTGACGACCCGGGCCGCGACCGTGCCCTTGGGGACGGCGGCCGCATCGGCCGGCGTGCTCAGGGCGAGGGTGAGGGGCAGCAGGGCGGCGGCCGTGGCGGTGACGATCCTGACCGTGCTCGCGTTCGTAGGCATGGCGTGACTCCAGGGACGGATGGTCCGGACGTGAGGAGACGCGCCGACGGAGACAGGGGTGTACCGCCGGAAGGGCACGGCTATGTCACTCCTGGTCGAGGTGCGGCGACGCTGCGCTTAGGGTTTTGACTGGTCGCCGGCCCCCTTGGGGTGGCCGACGTCCGAGGTCAGAGGCTTGTGCGGCCCTCCTCGGCCTGCCTCGCGCGGACGGTTGCGCGGGCGGGGCCGGGCGGGCTGTCAGAGGCGGGCCGGCGCCGGAGCCGCGATATGCTCGTACTGGTGTTCGATAAGCTGCCTGCCTCTGGGGGAGTGTCGTGGTTGTCGCCAAGGAAGCCGCATGGGTGGGCTTGAGCTGGGATGACTGGTCCGATCTGAGCGAGATCCGCGCCCGCCTCGACGCCGGCGCCGATCCGCATGCCGACCTGTGGCACGAGGGGCCGCCCCTCCACCTCGCGGCCGAGTACGGCTCGCCCGAGGTGGTCGCCGAGCTGGCCCGCCGGGTCGGCGACGTCGACGCCGCGTACGAAGGGCACAGCGCGCTCTGGCGGGCCGTGTTCGCCCAGCAGAGGGACAACGCGCTCGCCCTGGTCGCCGTCGGGGCCGATCCGTGGCGGCCGATGACGGGCGGCTGGTCGCCGGGGCGGCTCAGCCTGGCCGGTCCCAATCCGGGCCTGTTCTTCCCCTTCCCGCGCGACAGGCCCACGTTGTCGGAGGCGGAGAACGCCGCCGTCGTGGAGGCCGAGCGGCTGATCGAGGCCCTGGGCGACTTCGAGTACGACGGGCTGGGGCTGGTGTGCGTCGCGGGCGTCACCGCAGCGGAGGCCGCGCGGCGGCTCGGGGCGACGGTGGCCGAGGGAGCCGGGATCGACGGGGTGCTCGACGAGCCGTACCCGGGCGAGGGGGACGGTCTGGTGGGAGCTACGGACGTGCCGGGCGGATGCGTGCTCAGCCGGCGCCGGGGCGCCGAGATGACGAGCGCCGACCTGATCAACCGCCTCTCGGCCGGGACCGTCTGCTACGCGATGTACGCCGACCCGAAGGGCGGCAACCAGGGCTACAGCTCGCGGGACGGGGTCGTCGAGGAGTGGGACGCCCATCCGGGCGGCGGCTGGGTGTCGCCGGACAGCTCGGCGGACGAGGTGCTGAACGCCTTTCTCTACCAGGGGGAGGGGGTGGCGTACTGCTGCGCGTACACGGGGCTGCGGCTCACTGACGCCCGGCCCGTCCTGGGGCCGCCCGACATCTGGCTGCACCTCCCGCCTCGCGGCTGACGCCGGTCGGCCGGTGCGTGTTGCTCCGGAGTCAGGGCCGGGCGGCCGAGGCCGCGCCCAGCACGGCTCCGTGTGAGCCCAGGGTCGAGAGCCGGACGGGGACGGACCCGAGACCGCGGGGCGCGTACCGGCGGATCGTCTCGATCAGGGGGACGGCCAGGAGCTCGCCGAGGCCGATGACGCCGCCGCCCAGGACGATCACGTCCGGGTCCAGGAGGGTGGCGGCGGAGGCGATCGATCGGCCGAGGATGACGGCGGCCTCGCGGATCACCTCGCGGGCCAATGGGGCGGCGTTCTCCGGCCCAGCCTGCTGGCCGGCGGCTCCGAGGGGGCTCCGCGGGTCGGTGGTTTCGGCCGGGTGTCGCAGGGCGGGGGGCTCGGTGTTGTGTCCCGGTGTGGAGGGGGAACCGGTGTTGTGTCGGGCTGCGGAGAGGGATCCCAAGTCGGGGGCGGTGCCGCCGCGGGCGTGGTAGGCCGACAGGATCGCCGGGCCCGACGCGTACGCCTCCAGGTGGCCCGTCGCGCCGCAGGGGCACGGGCGGTCGGCGTCGGCGTCCGGGGGCAGGACGGCCGGGGTGTGGCCGAGCGAGCCGGCCATGCCGTTGCGGCCACGCAGGAGTTCGCCGTCACGTACGAGGGCGCCGCCGACGCCGGTGCCGATCGTGAGGACCAGGGCCAGGCGGCTCCCTCGGGCCGCGCCGTGGCGGGCCTCGCCTAGCGCCCAGGCGTGCACGTCGTTGAGCACGGTGACGGGCAGGCCGAGCCGGTCGGTGAAGGCGGTGGCCAGGTCGGTGCCCCGCCAGCCGGGCAGGGCGTCGGTGGCGTGCGTGACCACGCCGTTGTCGTCGATCGTCCCGGCGCTGCCGACGCCGCAGGCGATGACGTCCATTCCGGCGGCGCGTGCCTGGGTGAGGCGGTCTTCGGCCAGCTCCAGTGCGGCGGCCAGCACCGCTGCGGCACCGCCGTCGGCGGGTGTGGGGACGCGGGCGGGGAGGTGGATCTCCGTCTCGCCCCGAGTGGCCGAGGCCGGGATCAGGGCGGCGGCGGTCTTGGTGCCGCCGATGTCGATGCCGAGCACGACGGGGATGCCGTTCGTGCGGCGTCGCACGGTTGGGGTGCTGGTGGTGTGGCGTCGCACGGTGGGGGCGCTGTTCAGGTGGGTGTGTACCGCCGGGGTGCCTTCCGGGAGGGATCTCGCGGTGCTGTTTGGGTGGGGGTGTTCGGCTGCGGGGACTTGGGTGGTGCTGTGCGGGGAGGCGGTGTGGGCGGCGGCTGGGGGGCGTGCTGAGGTGGGCATGGGGTTGCCGGTGTGGTGAGGGTGGGTGCGGGGTGGGGTGGGGGTCACCGGCGTCCCCGGGGGGTGGCTGCGGTGAGGTGGCGGGTTAGGGCGAGGGGGTCGGTGATGGCGGCGCCGATCACGACCGACCAGGCGCCTCTGGCGAACGCCTCCGCCACGTGGGCGTCGGTGCGGAGCCGGCCCTCGGCGACCGTGCGGACCCCGAGGGCGGCGAGTTGCCCGACCAGGTCGAGGTCGGGCTCGTACGGAACCCCGGGCCGAGGGGCGGACCCGGTCCCAGGACGGGAGGCGGAATCAGCGGCGTCGGCCCTCACGGGGAGCGCGGGATCGGCGGCGGGGGCGGGATCTGTGGCGGTGTAGGGGGTGTAGCCGGAGAGGGTGGTGGAGATCAGGGCTGCGCCTCGGTTCCAGGCGAGCAGTCCTTCCTCTGCTGTCGAGACGTCGGCCATGACGGGCACGCCCAGTTCCTTCCATACCCGTTCGACCAGGGACGGCAGGTCGCCCGCTGCCGGTTCGGCCTCCGCCGTCACCTCCAGGGCCACCATGTCGGCGCCGGCGCGTACCAGGGATTCGCACAGGGCGAAGGTGGGGGTGATCAGGGGGCGGGCGTTGGGGCGGGGGACCTTGGCGAGGGCGATCAGGGGGAGGTCCGTGGCGGCCTTGACCGCGCGGACGTCCTCGGGGCCGTTCACGCGCAGACCGGCCGCGCCGCCGAGTTCGGCGCAGCGGGCGAGGAGCGCGATGGTGTGCGGGTCGCGGAGGGGGTGGCCCTCGGGGGCCTGGCAGCTCACGACCAGGCCGCCTTCGATCGCGGTCACCACATCCATTTGGTACAGCCCAATCTTTCGGCATAGGCAGAAGTTCCACCTCAGTTGCCCGATTGGTATAGCCCAATTACGATCGGAGCGTCAAGAGGACCCCCTGACCGAGGATGACCACCGTGACGAAGATCGGCCGGCTCACAGACCATCTGCTCACGCTCATCGAGACCGAGCTGAAGCCGGGCGAACGGCTGCCCGCCGAACGCGATCTCGCCGAGGAGTTCGGGGTCAGCAGGCTGACCGTGCGGCGGGCGGTCGACCGGCTGGAGACGGGCCAGCGGGTCTACCGCGTCCAGGGCGCGGGGACGTTCGTCGCGCACCGGAGCATCGCCAAGACGATCGAGCTGACGTCGTTCAGCGAGGACATGCGGGGGCGGGGGCTGGAGCCGGGGTCGCGGCTGCTGGAGGCGGCCGAGGTGCCCGCGGGGGCGCGGGTGGGGCAGGCGCTCGGCATCAGCCCGGCGGACGCGGTCGTGCGGCTGTGCCGGGTGCGTACGGCCAACGGTTCGCCGATGTGCCTGGAGCGTGCCCACGTGCCGGCCGCGTTCGTGCCCGGACTGCTCGATCGGCCGCTCGGCGGGTCGCTGTACGAGGTGCTGGCGGGGGCGTACCGGATCAGGCTGGAGCGGGCCGAGCAGTCGATCAGGGCCACGGTGCTGGAGCCGGAGGAGGCGGAGCTGCTGGAGGCGGCGCCGCTGGCGCCGGCGTTGCTGGTCGAACGGGTGGCCTACGACCAGCGGGGGCGGGCGGTCGAGGCGGCCAAGTCGATCTACCGGGGCGACCGCTACTCGTACGAGATCGCGATCCGGCGGTGAGGGCGGGCCGGGGCGAAGGGGGCTTGCCGGGAGCCGACGGGTGGGGTAGACGACGGAAGGACGGGATTGTCCTCAGAGAGGGCAGAAGGACGAGATTGTCCTCAGAGAGGACAGAAGGACGGGATCATCCCCAGGCAGGTCGGCCCGAGTGTCCGGCCATGCAGTAGACATGCAGTAGAGAGGTCGATCGGAGTGTTCGGCCATGCGATGGAGTGACATGTCGAGCCGGCGGCGGGCGGTGCTGCTCGGGCTCGGTTCCGCGGAGCTGGTGCTCACCGGGGCCGCCGCCGTGGATCTGTGGCGGCGGCCGCAGCGGGAGATCCACGGCTGGAAGGGCGTCTGGTGGCTGGGCATCTTCGTGCAGCCGTTCGGCCCCATCGCCTACCTGGCGTACGGCAGGCGCAGGGGCCGTAGGCGGTGAAGCCCCGCGTCAGTGGGCGGTGAAACCGCCGTAGCCGTTGGCGTTCATGGTCGTGTGCGGACGGAAACCGCCGTATCCGTTGGGGTTCATCCGCGGGTGTCCACCCAGACGCTCACCGTGGTGTGCGGCGTGATCCCGGTGTAGGACGTCTGCCCGGCCGGCACCCACGGGCCCTCGATCGGGATCAGGCCGACCTCGGGCAGGAAGTGACGCTGGATCACGTGGATGCGGTGCTCGCCGGTGCCGCTCGGGCAGTAGCTGGTGGCCCAGCGTTCGGCCTGGTTGAGCTGGTACGTGCAGCCGGTGGGCGCGGCGGAGGCGGCGGGGGCGCCCAGCAGGACCAGGCCCGCGGCCAGGGCGGCGCAGCCGGCGGTCCGTCTTCTCGCGTTCATGCGGGGCTCCTCGGAGGTATGCGCGCGGCGAGAATTGCTTAGGAAAGTTTCCTAAACATTAGAGCCGGGAAGCCGTACCGTCAACGGTTCACCACCGGTCGTGCACCTGCGGCCGGATCAGCTCGTCGTAGACGGCCCGCACGGCCTCCAGCGTCTCCGCCGGGAGCGGGGACAGGTCGGCCGCCGCCGCGTTGGAGCGTGCCTGGCCGGGGTTGCGCGCGCCGGGGATGACGACCGAGACGCCGGGCTGGTCGAGGATCCAGCGCAGCGCGAACTGGGCCATGGACGCCCCCTCGGGCACCAGCCCGGCCAGCCGCCGCACCGCCTCCAGGCCGGTGCCGAACTCCACGCCGGAGAAGGTCTCGCCGACGTCGAACGACTCGCCGTGCCGGTTGTAGGTGCGGTGGTCGTCGGAGGCGAACACGGTGTGTTCGTCGTAGCGTCCCGACAGCAGGCCGCTGGCCAGCGGGACGCGGGCGATGACGCCCACCCCGGCCGCGCGGGCGGCGGGCAGGACCCGCTCCAGCGGCTTGAGCCGGAACGCGTTGAGGATGATCTGCACGGTCGCCACGCCCGGCCTGGCGATGGCGGTCAGCGCCTCCTCGCAGGTCTCCACGCTGACGCCGTACGCCGCGATCTTCTGCTCGGCGACCAGCGTGTCCAGGGCGTCGAAGACCGCGTCGGAGGAGTACACCGGGGTGGGCGGGCAGTGGAGCTGGACCAGGTCGAGGGTGTCCACGCCGAGGTTGCGCCGGGAGCGCTCGTTCCAGGCGCGGAAGTTGTCCATCACGTAGTTGGCCGGCACCTGCGCCATCCGGCGGCCCATCTTGGTGGCCACGGTGAGCCCGGGATGCGCCTTGGCGAAGCGGCCGACGATCTGCTCGCTGCGGCCGTCGCCGTAGACGTCGGCGGTGTCGACGAACGTGACGCCCGCTCCCACGGCCGCCTCCAGGGTGGCGAACGCCTCGTCCTCGCTCACCTCGCCCCAGTCGGCGCCGAGCTGCCAGGCGCCGAGGCCCACGACGCCGATCTGGCGTCCCGTACGTCCGAGTGTGCGATGTTCCATGCTGTTTGTCCGTTCGTCTGGTTCCTGCGACCAGTGTCCCGGACGAAAGGTACGGGCGCGCCGTGGGGGCACGCCCGTACCGCCGTCAGCGAGGCCGGTAGCTGCACCGCACGCCCGTGTGCACGGTGGCCCGCAGCTCGTCCCCCAGCGCCTGGTCGGCCGACCAGACGCGGGAGATCGCCCGCCTGATCGCCTTGCCCACCGCGATCCGCGCGCGTTCCTCCGTGCCGGTGAACGGCCGCGCCCGCCCGCCGATCCCGGTCGCCGCCGACAGCTCGGCCACCAGCCATTCCCGCTCCAGCCGCAGCGCGGCGGCCCGTTCCAGATCGTTCATCGCCTCCAGCTCGTCGATGTCGGCCTGCAACTGGGTCAGCCGCCGCCGGTAGGTCTCCCTGGCCAGGTCGTCCAGCACCGGCTGCGCCGATGCCGGCTCGCTGTCCTGCGCCGGCGCGCCCGCGGCCAGGTCGGCGGCCAGGATCTCGCGCCCCGGGTTGGCGATCAGGGTCGCCAGGTGCTGCATGCCGACGCTGTGCTCGACCACCACCAGCCGCCCGCCGTGCTCGACCTGCCAGTGCCGTCCGTGCCTGCGCAGCCGGAACGCCGCGTGCGCCGCGCCCGCCCTGCCGACCACGGCCGGCAGCACCATGCCGAGCTCCCTGGCCTCCTGCGCGGCGGCGTTCTGGGCGGCCCGCGCCGCCTTGTCCTGCGGCCCGTCGCGCAGCGCGAGCGCCTGGCCGAGCCGCCAGCGCGACAGCGTCGCCGCGGGCCAGTGGCCGAGCGCGAGACTGGCCCGGACGGCCTCCGTCAGGTGCCCGGCGGCGCGGTCCACGTCGCCGGTCGTGAGCGCGGCCATGCCCAGGCTGTGCTGCACCGAGCCGAGACAGAGCACGCCCAGGCTGGCCACCACCGGCAGAGCCGCGAACGGCAGCAGCAGCGCGTACGCCTCGGCGGCGGCGCCGGCGTCCTGGAGCAGGTGGGCGGTCTCGACGACGCAGTACATCGAGAACAGCCACGTGCTCGACCTCGGCAGGTCGGCCAGGTCCCGGCCGCGCAGCCGGGCCAGGTGGCCGGCCGCCGCCCTGCGGTCGCCCGAGGTGGCCGCGGCCAGCGCGAGGCCCGCCAGGTAGGAGTTGTCGATCGGGCTGAGCGTGGGCGAGCTGACCAGGTCGGCCAGCACCGGCAGCAGCTCGGCCGTGCGGCCCTGGTACCAGCGGATGGCGGCGATCTGGCCGCCGTACCAGCCGGTGGCGTCCATGTCGCCGGCCTGGACGCCGCGCTCGAAGCAGTCGCCGGCCATCTTCTCCGCCTGCTCGAACCGGCCCGCCCTGATGGCCAGCATCACCCTGATCACGTCGGTCACGAACCCGACGGCCAGGTGGTCGTGCTCGGCCAGCAGGCCGCGCAGCTCCTCCAGGCCGCGTCCGGCGTGCGGGTCGGCCGCCAGGTAGAGGTCGACCGTCCGCCACAGCAGGCCCATCAGCAGGTCGCCCCTGCGCCGGGTGACCGCCGCCTGGCCGATCAGCTCCCTGGCCAGCTCCAGCCGGGCCGGCCCGTGCTCCGGGCCGAGCAGGCAGTGATGGGCCAGGCTCAGCGCCTCGGCCAGCGCCGCCGGATCGCCCGCGCTCCTGGCCCGCGCGACGAGCCGGAGGATCTCCTCGTGCCCGCCCGCGCCGTAGTCCTCCTCCCCGGTCATCCTGATCCGCAGCCGCAGCGCCAGCGACGAGTACGGATCGATCAGCGACAACGCGTGCCGCTGACGCGCGCGCACCGTCTCCGACTCCGCGCACGTGCGGTGCTCCTGCACCCACACCCCGCCCAGGCCGAGCGCCGCCCTGGCCAGGGCGGGCACGTCGCCGCACGCCTCGGCCTGCCGGTAGGCCGAGTCGAACCAGCGCCTGGCGGTCTGCAGATCCCCGTTCACGTACAAAGCGCGCTCACCGAGCACGAGCGCGAGCCTGATGTCCGGATACGGGGGCAGGCGAACCCCCAGCTCCTCTAAAACGCCCACGGTTTCCGTCCCCATTCGGTCATCCGGGCTGAGCTTCCAGACGGTCCCCCGAATACCGTTCTGCCATAACGACGTGCGGGGGCGGTGGACGGTTCAGCCGAACGCGCTGGCTACCCTGTGCGCATGATTCGCCCCGCCACCCCAGCAGACGTCCCCGCCGTCGTGCGCATGATCCTTGAGCTGGCCACGTACGAGAACGCCGCGCACGAGGTGCGCGTGACCGAGGAGATGCTGCGGACGTCGCTCTTCGGGGAGCAGCCCGCCGTGTTCGCGCACGTGGCCGAGCAGGACGGCGAGCCCGTCGGCTTCACGATCTGGTTCCTGACCTACTCCACCTGGCGCGGCGTGCACGGCATCTACATGGAGGACCTGTACGTGCGCCCCGAGCACCGGGGCGGCGGCCATGGCCGCGCGCTGATGGCGGAACTGGCGAAGATCTGCGCCGAACGCGGCTACCAGCGCCTGGAGTGGTCGGTGCTCGACTGGAACGAGCCGTCCATCGCCTTCTACGACAAGCTCGGCGCCGAGCGGCAGGACGAGTGGCTGAAGTACCGGCTGACCGACGAGCCGCTGGAGCGCCTGTCCCGCTGAGACCGCCGGTGAACAGGTGTGCCGCGCAGGCCGGCCCCCCGGCGTGACCTGCGCGGCCTCCTCGTCACACTCCGACGTGCGAGCGGGACCGCTGGCCCTGCGTGCTGTCGAACATCTCGGTGCCCCGCTCTTCGAGGTCCTTGTGCGTCTCCTCGATCCGCAGCGCGACGCCCATCGCGAAGAACGTGGGCGCCCACTCGCCGATGAAGATCCCCCACCGGTCGGCCCGGTCGAGGCCCGCGCCCTCCTGGTTCTTGGAGATCATCCAAGAAGCGAAGGACAGGCCGATGGACGCCAGCCCCGCGGCGTACATGTGGCCTGACTTGATGCCCATCTGGTGCAGCTTTTTGATCATTATTCCCCCCTTGCCATGAGTGCTGTTACCCCCGGGAAGGCCACGTAACCAGCCAGAACTCCGATCATTACCGGCGTGTTTCGCCGGTGACGCTTGTGCGCGTCCTGTTACCGCGGTGAATCCCCCGTAACCGCCGCAGCCTCGCCGGCTGCCCGAACGCGTAACGCGGCCCTCCTACCGTGGTGCTCCCGACGCCGAGCGGAGGAGAGATCGATGGCGCGCTGGATCACCGAGTGGCACCCCGACGACCCGGCCTTCTGGCAGCGGACCGGCAGGCACGTCGCCCGGCGCAACCTGGTCTTCTCCATCGTGGCCGAGCATCTCGGGTTCACCGTCTGGACCCTGTGGAGCGTCGTGGCCACCAGGATGGGGGCCTACGACTTCTCCACCGACCAGCTCTTCTGGCTCGTCGCGCTGCCGAACCTGGTCGGGGCCGTGCTGCGGGTGCCCTACACGTTCGGGCCGGGCCGGTTCGGCGGGCGCGACTTCACCGTGGCCAGTGCGGCGCTGCTGCTGGTCCCGGCCGTGCTGCTCGGGGTGGCGGTGCAGGATCCCGGCACGCCGTACTGGCTGTTCCTGGTGATCGCGGCGCTGGCCGGGGTGGGCGGCGGGAACTTCGCCTCCAGCATGGCCAACATCACCTACTTCTACCCGCGCGACAGGCAGGGGCTGGCGCTCGGGCTGAACGCGGCGGGCGGCAACGTCGGGGTCAGCTCGGTGCAGCTCGTCGTGCCGCTGGTGATCGGCTCGCTCGGGACGGCCGCCGCCGGCTGGTTCTGGATCCCGTTCATCGCGGTGGCCGCGGCCTGCGCGTGGTTCTTCATGGACAACCTGGCCGGCGCCAGGGCCGAGCCGCGCGAACAGCTCGCGGTGGCCGGACGGGCGCAGACGTGGATCATGTCGGTCCTGTACGTCGGCACGTTCGGGTCGTTCATCGGCTACTCGACGGCGTTCCCGCTGCTGAGCAAGAGCCTGTTCCCCGAGGCGCCGTACGCGGCGGTCGCCTTCGCCGGGCCGCTGCTCGGCTCGCTGATCAGGCCGGTGGGCGGCTGGCTGGCCGACCGGCTGGGCGGCGCGCGGGTGACGCAGTGGAACTTCGCGGCCATGGGCGCCGGGGTGCTGCTGGCCTGGGCGGCCGCCGCCGCGGGCGGCTTCTGGCCGTTCTTCCTGGCCTTCCAGCTGCTGTTCCTCACCGCGGGCATCGGCAACGGCTCGACGTACCGGATGATCCCGGCGATCTTCCACGCCAAGGCGGTCGCCGAGCGTGGCGCGGGCCCGGAGGCGCTGCTGCACGGCAGGCGTCAGGCCGCGGCGGCGATCGGCGTCATCTCGGCGGTCGGCGCGCTCGGCGGGTTCCTCGTCAACCGGGCCTTCGGCATGGCGTTCGCCGCGGCCGGCGACCCGGCGCCGGCGTTCCTGGCCTTCGCCGCCTTCTACGCCGCCTGCCTGGCGCTGACCTGGTGGTGCTACACGCGCACCGTCGGCGTCACGGTCGTCGCCAGCCTCGCCCACGCCCGGGTCTGACATGACGAAGACACACTGTCCCTACTGCGCCCTCCAGTGCGGCATGGAGATCGGCCCGGCACTGGAGATCACCCCCAGGACCGACGTCCCGGCCAACGCGCCCGGCGCGCTGTGCCAGAAGGGCTGGACGGCGGCCGAGCTGCTCACCAACGGCGAACGCCTGACCACGCCGCTCCTGCACGGCGAGCCGGTGGAGTGGGAGACCGCCCTGGACCACGTCGCCGCCCGGCTGCGCACCATCCGCGCCGAGCACGGCCCCGACGCCGTGGCCGTGTTCGGCGGCGGCGGGCTGACCAACGAGAAGGCCTACCAGCTCGGCAAGTTCGCCAGGGTCGCGCTCGGCACCAGCCAGATCGACTACAACGGCCGCTTCTGCATGTCCTCGGCCGCCGCCGCCTCCCTCCGGGCCTTCGGCATGGACCGGGGCCTGCCGTTCCCGGTCACCGACCTGGCCGGCGCCGACGTCGTGCTGCTGGCCGGCGCGAACGTGGCCGAGACCATGCCGCCGTTCGTCCGGCACCTGTCGGGGCCGCGGCTGATCGTCGTCGATCCGCGCCGCACCCCGACGGCCCGGCTGGCCTGGCTGCACCTGCAGCCCACGCCCGGCACCGACCTGGCGCTCGCGCTCGGGCTGCTGCACCTGGCGATCGCCGACGACCTCGTGGACGCCGGCTACGTGGCCGCCAGGACCACCGGGTTCGACGCCGTGCGCACCTCGCTGGCCGCCTGGTGGCCCGAACGCGTCGAGCGCGTCACCGGGGTGCCGGTGCACCGGATGCGGCAGGCCGTCCGCGCGCTGGCCGCCGCCCGGAACGCCTACGTGCTGACCGGGCGCGGCGCCGAGCAGCACGCCAAGGGCACCGACACCGTCACCGCGTTCATCAACCTCGCCCTGGCGCTCGGCCTGCCCGGCCGGTACGGCTCCGGCTACGGCTGCCTGACCGGCCAGGGCAACGGCCAGGGCGGCAGGGAGCACGGCCAGAAGGCCGACCAACTCCCCGGCTACCGCAGGATCGACGACCCGGCGGCCCGCGCGCACGTCGCGGAGGTGTGGGGCGTGCGGGCCGAGGACCTGCCGGGGCCGGGGCGGTCGGCGTACGAGCTGCTGGACGCGCTCGGCACCCCGCGGGGGCCGCGGGCGCTGCTGCTGTTCGGGTCCAACCCGGTGGTGTCGGCGCCCGCGTCCGGGCACGTCAGCGGCCGGATCGCCGGGCTGGACCTGCTGGTCGTGGCCGACGTGGTGCGCTCGGAGACCGCCGCCATGGCCGACGTGGTGCTCCCGGTCACCCAGTGGGCCGAGGAGAGCGGCACGATGACCAACCTGGAGGGCCGCGTCCTGCTGCGCCGCCGGGCCGTCGCGCCGCCGGAGGGCGTCCGGAGCGACCTGGACGTCATCGCCGGGCTGGCCGCCCGGCTCGGCCACCGCTTCGACACCGACCCGGCTGCCGTCTTCGACGAGCTGCGCCGGGCCACCGCGGGCGGCGTCGCGGACTACTCCGGCATCACCCACGAGCGCATCGCCGCCGGGACCGGCCTGTTCTGGCCCTGCCCGTCGGAGGACCACCCCGGCACGCCCCGGCCGTTCCTGGACCGCTTCGCCCACCCGGACGGCCGCGCCCGGTTCGTCCCGGTCGAGCACCGGCCCGCGGCCGAGGAGCCCGACGCGGACTACCCGGTGTACCTGAGCACCGGCCGCGTCCTGTCCCACTACCAGAGCGGCGCCCAGACCCGCCGGATCGCGTCGCTGGTGCGGGCCGCCCCCGAGCCGTTCGTGGAGCTGCATCCCGACCTGGCCGCGCAGCTCGGCGTCGCCGCGGGCGACCTGGTGCGGGTCAGCAGCCGAAGGGGCCGCAGCAGGGCGGTGGCCAGGATCAGCGACGCCATCAGGCGCGACACCGTGTTCATGCCCTTCCACTGGGAGGGCGCCAACCGGCTGACCAACCCGGCGCTCGACCCGGTCTCCGGCATGCCGGAGTTCAAGGTCTGCGCGGTCAGGGTGGAGAGGGACTCATGAGGCTCGTCGTCGTGGGGAACGGGATGGCCGGGTCACGCCTGGTCAGCGAGGTGCGGGCGCGCGACCCGCGGATGCGGGTGACCGTGTTCGGGGCCGAGGCGGGCCCGCCGTACAACCGGGTCTTGCTGTCGGACGTGCTGGCCGGGAGCGCGCGGCCCGACCAGGTGCGCCTGGTGGACCCCTCCTGGTACGCCGCGCACGGCGTCGAGGCCGTGCCCGGCGCCGAGGTCGCCCGCATCGACCGCGACACCAGGCACGTGGTGACCGCGGACGGGCGGCGCGAGCCGTACGACCTGCTGGTCCTGGCCACCGGCAGCCAGGCGGTCGTGCCGCCGCTGCCCGGCGTCGGGCGGGCCGTGCCGTTCCGCACGCTGGCGGACTGTGAGCGGATCGTGCGGGCGGCCGGGCGGGCGCGCCGGGCGGCCGTCGTCGGCGGCGGGCTGCTCGGCGTCGAGGCCGCCCGCGGCCTGGCCGGGCGCGGCCTGCCGGTCACGCTGCTGCACCTGGCCGGGCACCTGATGGAACGCCAGCTCGACGCCGAGGCGGGCGAGGTGCTCGGCGAGACCCTGGCCGGGCTCGGCGTGGCGGCCCGCACCGGCGTCAGCGCGGCGGCGGTCGAGGCGGACGGCGTCCGCCTGGCCGGCGGCGAGCTGGTCGAGGCCGACCTGGTCGTCCTGGCCTGCGGGGTGCGCCCGGTCACCGGGCTCGCCGCCGCGGCGGGCCTGGAGGTGCGGCGCGGCGTCGTCGTGGACGACGAGCTGCGCACCGGCGACCCGTCGATCTTCGCTGTCGGTGAGTGCGCCGAGCACGACGGCACGGTGTACGGCCTGGTCGCCCCCGCCTGGGAGCAGGCCGCCGTGGCGGCCGAGGTGATCACCGGCGGCAAGGCCCGCTACCGCGGCTCCCGGCTGGTCACCAGGCTCAAGGCCAGGAGCGTCGAGCTGGCCGCCATGGGCGAGACGCAGCTCGGCGAGGAGCACGCCGAGGTGGTGCGCTTCAGCCACCGCGCCCGCGGCACCTACCGCAAGCTCGTCATCCGCGACGGGCGGCTGGTGGGCGCGATCCTGCTGGGCGAGAGCGACGCCGTCGGCACCCTCACCCAGCTGTTCGACCGCGGCGGCCCGGTGCCGGGCGACCGCGCGGGCCTGCTGTTCCCGGGCCTGTCGCCGGCGCCCGTCGCGGGCAGCCCGGTGCTGATGCCGGACGCGGCCGAGGTCTGCCGGTGCAACAACGTGACCAAGGGCCAGATCCGGGCGTGCTGGGAGGCGGGCGCCCGCGACGTGGCCGGGGTGGCCGCCGCCACCAGGGCCACCACCGGCTGCGGCACCTGCCGCGACGCCGTGGAGGGCATCGTCGGCTGGTTGTGCGATCAGGAAGGAGTGCCGGCATGAGGAGGATCGTCGTCGTCGGGTACGGCCCGGCCGCGCACCGCTTCGTGGAGACCCTGGCGAGCCGGGGCTTCGACGGGCGGATCACCGTCATCGGGGAGGAGCCGCGCCCGGCCTACGACCGGGTGGCGCTGACCTCGTACCTGTCGGGGGCCACCGTGGCCGACCTCACCTACCCGGTGCCCGCCGGGACCGTGACGCGGCTGGGCAGCCGGGCCGTCGCCGTGGACCGGCAGGCGCGGACGGTGACCGTCGAGGGCGGGGCCGTCGAGCCGTACGACGTGCTCGTGCTGGCCACCGGGTCGGCGCCGTTCGTGCCGCCGGTGCCCGGACGCGAGCACGCCCACGTCTACCGCACCATCGACGACCTGGACGCCATCCGGGCGGCCGCCGGGCACGCGGCCGAAGGCGTCGTGGTCGGCGGCGGCCTGCTCGGCCTGGAGGCGGCCGACGCGCTGCGGACGCTCGGCCTGAAGGCGCACATCGTCGAGATGAGCCCCTGGCTGATGCCCCGCCAGGTGGACGAGGGCGGAGGCGCGGTGCTCAAGGGCCACATCGAGGCGCTCGGGCTCGGCGTGCACGCCGGTTCGGGCGTCCAGGAGGTCGTCACCGGGCCGGACGGCCGGGTCGCCGGGGTGCGCACGCCGTCCGGCACGCTGATCGAGGGCCAGGTCGTGGTGTTCTCGGCGGGCGTCCGGCCGCGCGACGAGCTGGCCAGGGCGTGCGGGCTGGAGGTGGGGGAGCGGGGCGGCGTCGTGGTCGACGAAGGGATGCGCACCGCCGACCCGTCGGTCTACGCGATCGGCGAGTGCGCGCTGGCCGGCGGCACGGTCCACGGCCTGGTCGGGCCGTGCAACACGATGGCCGAGGTGGCCGCCGACCGGATCATGGGCGGGACGTCCTCGTTCGCGGGCGGGGACACCTCCACGAAGCTGAAACTGCTCGGCGTCGAGGTCGCCCAGTTCGGCGCGATGGACGGCGCCCTCGACGTCACCTACATGGACCCGGTCGCCGGGATCTACAAGAAGCTGTTCGTCAGCGACGACGCCCGCACGCTGCTCGGCGGCATCTGCGTGGGGGACGCGGGGCCGTACGCGGCGCTGCGACCGTTCGTCGGCAAGCCGTTGCCCGCGCCGCCCTCCGACCTGCTGTTCAGCGGCTCCGGGGCGCCGCTCGACCTGCCCGGCGACGCGCAGGTCTGCTCCTGCAACAACGTGTGCGCGGGGGACGTCCGGCACGCCGTGGCCGAGCTGGGCGTGACCGACGTGCCCGGCCTCAAGGCGTGCACGCGGGCCGGCACCACCTGCGGGAGCTGCGTGCCGATGCTCCGGCAGCTCCTGGAGGAGTCGGGGGTCGAGGTCGGCAGGTCGCTGTGCGAGCACTTCGCGTACTCGCGGGCCGAGCTGTTCGACATCGTCCGGGTGCGGGAGATCACGACGTTCTCCCGGCTCATCGCCGAGCACGGGCAGGGGCGCGGCTGCGACGTCTGCAAGCCCGCGGTGGCCTCGATCCTGGCCTCGCTGCACCACGGGCACGTGCTCGACGGCGAGCGGGCCGCGTTGCAGGACACCAACGACGCCTTCCTCGCCAACATCCAGAAGAACGGCACGTACTCGGTCGTCCCGCGCATCCCGGGCGGCGAGATCACGCCGGACAAGCTCATCGTGATCGGCGAGGTCGCCCGCGACTTCGGGCTCTACACCAAGATCACCGGCGGGCAGCGCATCGACCTGCTCGGCGCCCGGGTCGAGCAGCTGCCGGAGATCTGGCGACGGCTGGTGGCGGCCGGCTTCGAGTCCGGCCACGCCTACGGCAAGGCGCTGCGCACGGTGAAGTCGTGCGTGGGCTCCACCTGGTGCCGCTACGGCGTCCAGGACTCCGTCGGCCTGGCCATCGCCCTGGAGCTGCGCTACCGCGGCCTGCGCTCGCCGCACAAGCTCAAGTCGGCCGTGTCCGGCTGCGCCCGCGAGTGCGCCGAGGCCAGGTCGAAGGACTTCGGCGTCATCGCCACCGAGCAGGGCTGGAACCTGTACGTCGGAGGCAACGGCGGCTTCCGGCCCCGCCACGCCGACCTGCTGGCCACCGACCTGAGCACCGGCGACCTGATCAGGACGATCGACCGGTTCCTGATGTTCTACGTCCGCACCGCCGACCGGCTGCAGCGCACCGCCGCCTGGCTGGAGTCGCTGGACGGCGGCCTCGACCATCTCCGGAAGGTGATCATGGAAGACTCGCTCGGCATCTGCGCCGACCTCGACGCCCAGATGGAACAGCACGTCGCCACCTACGCCGACGAGTGGGCGGCGACCCTGGACGACCCGGAGAAGCTCGGCAGGTTCGTCAGCTTCGTCAACGCGCCCGGCGTGCCCGACCCGTCGATCGTGTTCGCCTCCGAGCGCGGCCAGATCAGGCCGGTGATGGCCCGATGAGCTGGACCCCGGTCTGCGAGTACGCCGCCCTGCCGCCGGAGCGCGGCGTCTGCGCGCTGGTCGGCGGCCGGCAGGTGGCGCTGTTCCGCACCTACGAGGGGCACGTGCACGCCCTGGACAACCTCGACCCGTTCAGCGGCGCGTACGTGCTCTCGCGCGGCATCGTCGGCACCAGGCGGGGGGAGCCCACCGTGGCCTCGCCGCTGCACAAGCAGGTCTTCTCGCTGGTGTCGGGGGCGTGCCTGGACGAGGAGGCCGTCCAGGTGCCAGTCTACGCCGTCCGGGTGGCGGCCGGGCGGGTGGAGGTGAGCGTTTAGCCGATCAGAGCAGGGGCATTGACCTGCTGGAACACGGGGGACGGGAGGTGCGTGTGGCCTACGACGCCTCCGCCTACGGGCGCGGGATCGCCGACATCTACGACGCCACGGTGACGGAGCTGCCGACCGCCGCGGCCGTCGAGCGGCTGGCGACGCTGGCCGAGGGCGGTCCCGTGCTGGAGTTCGGCATCGGCACCGGACGGCTGGCGCTGCCGCTCGCCGCCCGCGGCCTGTCCGTCGCCGGGATCGACGCCTCGCCGGAGATGACCCGCGAGCTGCGCGCCAAACCCGGCGGCGCGGCCGTCCCCGTGACGGTGGGCGACTTCTCCACCATGCGGGTCGAGGGCTCGTACGCGCTCGTGGTGCTCGCGATCAACACGATCTTCGCCCTGCCCACCCAGGAGGCGCAGGTCAACTGCTTCGCCAACGCGGCCCGGCACCTGCGCGCGGGCGGGCGGTTCGTGGTCGAGGCGTGGGTGCCCGACCCGGCCGCCTTCCGCGACGGCTCGGCGCTGCGGCTGCTGTCGCTGGCCGAGGACGTCGTCCTCATCGAGGCGGCCAGGCTCGCCCCGGCCACCCAGCACATGCGCACCACCCGCGTACGGCTGACCGGGGAGGGCGTGCGGCTGCTGCCCGCCAACCACCGTTACGCCTGGCCCGGCGAGCTCGACCTGATGGCCAGGCTGGCCGGGATGGCCCTGGAACACCGCTGGGCCGACTGGGTCGGCACCCCGTTCACCGACGAGAGCCGCGCGCACGTCTCCGTCTACCGCAAGGCCCCCTGATGCGCCTGCCGCCCGCCCGTGGCCAGCTCACCGACCTGCTGTTCGACCGGCTCGCCCGGCCGCCCGCGACGCTGCCCGACGCGCCCGGCCCCGACGGCGAGGAGGATCTCCAGCTCGCCCTGTTCGCCTGCTACGAGCTGCACTACCAGGGCTTCGACGAGGTGGACGACCGCTGGGAGTGGGAGCCGTCGCTGCTGCGCCTGCGCGGCCTGCTGGAGGACCGCTTCGAGCGGGAGCTGGCCGGGGCCGTGCCGCGTCCCGCGCCGGTGCCGCCCGGCGAGGTGCGGCGCGCGCTCACCGCGCTGACCGCCGAGGACGACGACGGCCCGTCGCTCTCGCTCCACCTCCAGCGCGAGGCCGGGATCGACGCCTTCCGCGAGTTCGTGATCCACCGCTCGATCTACCACCTGAAGGAGGCCGACCCGCACACGTGGGCGATCCCGCGCCTGCGCGGCCGGCCCAAGGCGGCCCTGGTGGAGATCCAGGCCGACGAGTACGGCGGCGGCCGGCCCGAGCGCATGCACTGCGAGCTGTTCGGCCACACCATGCGCGGCCTCGGCCTCGACGACTCCTACGGCGCGTACCTGCCCCGGGTCCCCGCGGTCACCCTGGCCGTCACCAACGCCATGTCGCTGTTCGGGCTGCACCGGCGGCTGCGCGGCGCGCTGGTCGGCCACCTGGCCGCGATCGAGATGACCTCGTCGCTGCCCAACCGCCGCTACGCCGCGGGCCTGCGCCGGCTCGGCGGCGACGCGGCGGCGGCCCGGTTCTACGAGGAGCACGTGCAGGCCGACGCCGTGCACGAGCAGATCGCCGCGGCCGACCTGTGCGGCGGGTTCGCGGCCGCCTTCCCCGCCCTGACCGGCGACGTCCTGTACGGCGCCGCCTGCGCCCTGGCCCTCGAACGCCGCTGGGCCGAGCACGTCATGGGCCGTTGGGAACGCGGCGCGTCCTCGCTGCTCGGCCAGGAGGTGCCCGCATGATCGACCTCGACTACGTGGTCCCGCTGCGCTGGCAGGACGACTTCGGCCTCGACGAGCTGACCGAGTACCTGCGGGCCCTCGCGCCGCACGTACGCGTGACCGTGGTCGACGGCAGCCGGCCCGAGCTGTACGCCCGCCACGCCCGCCGCTGGCGCTGCCTGGTCCGGCACGTCAGCCCGGCGGCCGGCCTGTCCTTCGCCAACGGCAAGGTCAACGGCGTGACCACCGGGCTGCGACTGGCCGAGGGCGACCGGGTCGTGATCGCCGACGACGACGTGCGCTACGACCTGCCCGCGCTGGCCCAGATGCACGACCTGCTCGCCCGCGCCGAGCTGGTCAGGCCGCAGAACTACTTCGACCCCGCCCCCTGGCACGCCCGCTGGGACACCGCCCGCACCCTGCTCAACCGCGCGTTCGGCGCCGACTACCCGGGCACGTTCGGCGTCCGGCGGTCGTTCTTCCTGGCCATGGGCGGCTACGACGGCGACGTGCTGTTCGAGAACCTGGAGCTCGTCCGCACCGTGCGCGCCCACGGCGGACGCGAGCTGCGCCCGCCCGGCCTGTACGTCCGGAGGTTGCCGTGCGACGCGCGGCGGTTCTGGTCGCAGCGGGTGCGGCAGGCCTACGACGACCTCGCCCAGCCGGTGCGGCTGGCGTCCTTCCTGGCGGTGCTGCCCGCGATCGCGCTGGTACGCCGTCCGCTGCCGCTGCTGGCCGCCGCCGGGGCGGTCGTCGCGCTGGCCGAGGCCGGGCGGCGGCGGGCCGGCGGGCGGCGGGTCTTCCCCGCCGGCGCCTCGCTGTTCGCGCCGGTGTGGGTGCTGGAGCGGGCGGTGTGCTCCTGGCTGGCGGTGGGCGCGGCCTGCGCGGGCGGCGTGCCGTACGCGGGGGGACGGCTCGCGCGGGCCGCCCACTCGGCGCGGTGGCTGCGCGCGCGGGCTCAGGAGTCGGCGGGCGGGTCGGGCTCGCTCGGCGCCTGGAAGCCGACGGACTTGTGCGAGCCGTCGCAGAACGGCTTGGTCGAGGATCGGCCGCACCGGCACAGCGCGACCGTGGCCCTTCCCGGGTCGATCGGCTCGCCGTCCTGAGTCAGCAGCTCGAAGGGGCCTCTGATCAGCAGCGGGCCGTCCGCACAGGGCGTGACGGTGGTCGTCGGTTCGTCCATCGTCGTCACCTGCCCCGCCGGCGGGCCCCCTCACCTGCGAGGACGTCGCTACAAGGCCTCCACGGGCGGGTACACGTGCGGGGTGGGGTGCGCCGCGGGAAGGACGCACCGCCGCCCGGACCGGACGCTGGCACAGCGTTCGGCGTCCTCACGCTGGGGCAGTGGTTCCGGGTTCGCCTGTGTTGGCCGCACTGGAGGGACGCTATAGGCGGCCCTACCCCGCCCGGTCTCGGGTCGGCAACGATCACAGCTCTGAACGGTCTCTCCAATGACAGTGAAGCGTTACCGTGAGTAATACCGACATGAGGTAAAGGGGTCGTGCGGAGTGCCTAAACCGGGCATTCGGGAACGACCGGCGAGGGCATCAACCCGGCCATGAGCAAGATTTCTGAGCGCAGGGCACTCCTGCTGGCCGCGATCGTTCCCGTCCTCCTGGTCGCGGGCTGCTCCGCGGGGAGCAACACGCAGGCGATGAAGGGGGAGGCCAGCCCCGCCACGCCGACCGACACCATGATGACGCCCACCGAGACCGGCATGGAGTCGCCGACCACGACCGAGACCATGACCGAGACCGCCACGCCGACCGGCACCATGACGGCGGCCACCCAGCCGCGCGCCGCCGTCCAGAACTACTTCGACGCTCTGAAGTCCGGCAACGTGGACGCGGTCGTGAAGACGTTCGCCGGCGACGCGGTGGTGGCCTTCGACGGGCAGGCCACGGCCACGGGCTCGCAGGCCGTCCGCAGCCTCTACGAGAAGCTGCTCAAGGACGGCGCCGACCTGAAGTCGGCCACGCACACCATCGACGAGACGCGGAGCGCGGGCAGCCAGGACGCCTTCGCGCGCGCGACCAGCAAGCAGGGCGACACCACCTACCGCGAGCTGTTCATGCTCACGCACCAGGGCGGCCAGTGGCTGATCTCGCGCTTCATGAACAACCAGGGCGCCTGACCCGGCCCTGCTCCGGAATACGGTAGGGGGGTACCGTGTTGCGGTCGGTGTAGCGAGCGAGAGGACCGGGAGATGGCCGGGTACACCGACGGCAAGCAGGACCACCTCCGGCGGCTGCGCCGGATCGAGGGCCAGGCGCGGGGCATCCAGCGCATGGTCGAGGACGACAAGTACTGCATCGACATCCTGACGCAGGTCTCGGCGACGACGAGCGCGTTGCAGTCGTTCGCGTTGTCGCTGCTGGAGGAGCACATGGCGCACTGTGTGGTCGAGGCGGCGCGCAAGGGCGGGGCCGAGGCGGAGGCCAAGGTCAAGGAGGCGGCCGACGCCATCGCCCGCCTCGTCCGGTCGTGACGGATCCACGCGGGGCGCGCGCGGGCGGGTTAGCGTGGGGACGTGCAGGACCTGACGCGGTTCCAGAACCCCCGCTTCGCCCAGGCGTACGAGCGGATGAGCGCCGAGTCCGAGCGGCGGGGCGCGGCCGGGCACCGGCGGCGCCTGCTGGCCGGGCTGGCCGGGCGGGTGCTGGAGGTCGGCGCGGGCAACGGGCTCAACTTCGCGCACTACCCGGCGACGGTGCGCGAGGTGGTCGCCGTCGAGCCGGAGGACCGGCTGCGCGGGCTGGCCGGCCGGGCCGCGGCCGGCGCGCCGGTGCCCGTGACCGTGGTCGCCGGGCACGCCGCCGACCTGCGGTTCGCGGACGCCTCCTTCGACGCCGTGGTGCTCTCGCTGGTGTTGTGCTCGGTGCCCGACCAGCGTGCGGTTCTCGGCGAGGTGTCCCGGGTGCTCAGGCCCGGCGGCGAGGTGCGGTTCTACGAGCACGTGCGCTCCTCGCGGGCCGCCGGCGCGCTGGTGCAGGACCTCGTGACGCCGCTGTGGCGGCGGATGGCCGGCGGGTGCCGCCTCAACCGCGACACCGAGCGCGCCATGGCCGACAGCGGGCTGGTGGTGGAGGAGCGCGAACGGTTCGCGTTCCGGCCGTTGGCGTTGTCGCCGAGGTTGCCGCACATTCTCGGACGCGCCAGAAAACCGGCTTGACCGGTAGCCCGGACGGTTCTTCACGGCCGCTGTGGCGACAAATCTGGAAAAATGGGTTTTTGTTCTGATGCGGGTTATTGCGTTGTGGTGTCACCGGGGATGCGGGGCGTGATACGGCGCTGATCCACCAACGCCAGATAAACGGCGAACGCCCCCTGTGCCCACATCCCGGCCTGCTGCGCGGTCAGCCGGACCTCCTCGCCCTCGTGCGTGACGATCAGATAACCACCCGGCGCGCGGCGCCAGGCGACCAGAACGTTCTCGTAAACCAGAACGTCGAGCATCGCGGTCAGATATTCGCCTCCGGTGGCGGACACGGCGTAAGCCTCCTCGCTCCTCGCCGAATTCTCGCCCTGATTCCTTCGTGCTGACTCCATTGTGCGCGCCGCACCGGGAATTGTCGCACCGTCCGGTGGGAAATCGTTCGGCTGCTCCGCCGGTTCGCGGGCGGAACCTGGCGGGGCCGGGCGGTGTAGGGAGGTCGGAGGTGCGTGATGACGAGAAACATGGTCATACCGGTCGGCAGGCCGGCCGCTCTGGTGGCTGCCCTGACGGCCGCCGTGCTGGGCGTCCTGGTGGTGTCCGGGTGGTGGGCGGGGGCGGCGTCCGCGTCCTCGCGTGGGGGATGGGCGGTGACCTACCTCGATCCGCCGCCGGCGGCGTTCGCGGGCGGGAAGACGTACACGGTGGGGTTCTGGGTGCTGCAGCACGGCACGCATCCGTACGCGGGCGAGCTGGACCCGGTCGGCCTGCGCCTCACCAGGGCAGACGGCAGGAGCGTCACCTTCCCCGGCACCCCGCTGCCCGAGGCCGGACACTACGCGACGTCGGTGGCCGTGCCGGACGGGGTGTGGCGGGTGGAGGGCCTCCAGGGCTGGTTCGAGCCGTACGCCGTGGGGACGCTCACGGTCCCTGGGCGGCTGCTGGCCGACCCGGTGCCGCCGGACAAGGTGGCGACGTTCGGCGGGGATGGAAAGGACCCATGGGGCGCGGTCCGGCCTCCGGGCTTCGCCCCGGGCAAGAGCACACCGGCGCCGCCCGGTGAGCCGACCGGGACGCAGGCCGGTGGCCCGACGGGGACGCAGCCCGAGGTGCAGGCCGGGATGGAGGCCGGAGGCGGGGCCGCGGGGAGTGCGGCGGCGCGGGTTCCGGCCGGAGAGGCGCCGGGCGGCGGGGTTCCGGCGTACCTGCTGGCGCCCGCGGCGGTGGCGGGCGCGCTGGTGGCGCTCGTGGCGTCCCGCCTGCCTCGCCTTCGCGGCACACCGGGACGACCGGGACGAGCGGAACGACCGGCCGGCGCGCGCCGGAACGCCGCCGCCGCCGACCCTCCCGACGAGGACGGCTCGACGGAGACCCTCGTCATCGGCGGTCAGCGCCGCCAGGACAGGTCAGGCATGACGACGGTGACCGGCGCCCCGGAGGCGGACGACGGCGACATGTGAGCTCCTTGTGTGGTTCGCACGGCTTGCGCCGCGACTGGGTGGCGAGGCTGCGGTCCGGCGTGGGTGGCGAGGCTGCGGTCCGGCGGCGGCGAGGCTGCGGTCCGGCGGGGGCGGTTCGGCCTCCCGCACTGACCCCTCCGGTCGCCGGCCCGGCCGCGTTCGTGCTGGTGAGGGGGGATGTCGGTCGCGGGCAAGTCGGATTCCGATTGCTACCGTGAGGGGCAGGTGATTCTGATCTTCGGGCTCTGCGGCAGGTGAGAGCGGTGGGCGCTGTGCTGGGGCTCGTGGCGCTGCTCGCCGCCGGGGTCGCCGCGGTGTACCTGGCCTCCCTGGCCCTGTCGCCCGGGGGAGTCGTGCGGGTGGAGCCGTTCCTGTCCGGGGCGCGGCCCCGGGAGCACGCGGTGTCCCGCTTCCACGTCCGGTGGTACGCCGTGACGCTGGTCTTCCTCGCCTTCGACATGGAGATGGTCTTCATGTACCCGTGGGCCCTCGTGGTGGCCGAGGTGGGGCTGCCGGCGGTGCTGGAGATGTTCGCGTTCCTGGGGCTGCTGCTGGTCGGCGTCCTGTACGCGTGGCGGGAAGGGGCGTTCCGGTGGGCCTGAGGGGGTGGCTGCTGCGGCAGGCGGCGCTGCGCCCCCGGGTGCTCCTCGTCGCCTGCCCGTACGGGACGGGCGCGCGGCTGCTGGCAGAGGCGGAGGCGGACCGTCGTGGCTGGCCGGTGGCGGCGTCGGCGGCGGAGGCGAGCGTGATGGTGGTGTGCGGGCGTCCCGGGGCGGAGCTGGCGGCGGCCGTGCGGCAGGTCCGGGGGACGGTCCCGGTGCCGAGGGCGCTGGTGGAACTGCCGCCGGACGTCCCGGCCGACGAGGTCGTGGCCGCGCTGGACGACGCCGTCCGCGTGCTGGGGGACGAATCCCGCCAGTGGCGGGAGGCCGGCGTCCTGGCCGCGGGCACGTCCGGGGACGCCCCGGACGGCACGCCCATGGCCGACCGAGGGGCCGACCGGGACGGGCTGAAGCTGGACCGGCTGCACGTGCCGCTGGGTCCCGTGCTCGCGGACTGGCCCGCCGGGCTGGTGGTGGAGACCGTCCTGCAAGGGGATGTCATCCAGGAGGCGCGGGTGCGGACCCTGCCGGCCGACGGCACGGGGGACGCGTTCTGGACGCCCGGACCGGGCGCGAGCCAGGAGGAAGCCCGGCGGCGTACGGCGGCGGCCCGGCTGGACGGTCTCGGCAGGCTGCTCGGCGTGGCCGGATGGCCCGCCGCCGCGGCGGACGCCCGGCGCCTGCGCGACCGCCTGCTCGCGGGCGCCTTGGACGAGCGGGGAAGACGCCGATGCGTCCGGTTCACGCGGCGGGTGCGCCGGTCACGGGTGCTGCGGTGGATGTTGCGCGGCACGGGGGAACTCGGCCCCGGCGCCCCACGGCGGCTGCGCGGGGACACCCTGGATCGGGCGCGCCGGTGGCTCGACGACGTGGAGGCCCTGACCGGAGGGCGTTCCGGGCCTGAGGACGGCGGGGACGTCCCGGTGGACGGCGTGCTGGCCCTGTTGCCCGGCCTGCTGACCGGGACCGAGCTCGCCGTGGCCCGGTTGATCGTGGCCGGTCTCGATCCGGACCTCGACCGGTTGCCGTCGGCAGCCAGGGACGGGTGAATCGATGGTCGCGGGCACGGTCTGGGGGACGGCCGCGGGGATGGCGGTGCTGACGTGGGGGGCGGCGGCCTTCGACGCGGCGCTCGGCGCGGGCCGCCGCGGCTCGTGGCGGGCGGCGGCGGTGGCGCCGTTCAGGGAGGGGGCGCGGCTGGTGGTGCAGCAGCGGCGGCGCACGGACCGGGCCGACGTCCTGCTCACCCGGGCCGGGGTCGTGGTGTTGCCGGCGGCCGCACTGCTGGCCGCCGTCGTCCTGCCGGTCGGGGGCGCGGCGGTGCTGGACCTGGGGGCGGGGGTGGTGTGGTTCAACGCCATGGAGGTGTGCGTCTGGGGGGCTCTGTGGCTGGTCGGCTGGGGGGTCAACGCCGTGTGGCCGCTGGTCGGCGGCTACCGGTTCCTGATCCAGGGCCTGGCGTACGAGCTGCCGCACATGTTCGTGCTGATCACCGCGGGCGTGGGGGCGGGATCGTTGCGGTTCGCCGACCTCGTGGCGGCGCAGCGCGGGTGGTGGTTCGTGGCGTGGATGCCGGTCGCGTTCGTGGTCTATCTCGTCTCGGCGGTGGCGATGGCGTTCTGGGGGCCGATGGGGCAGCCGGTCGGGCGGGACGTGTGCGGCGGCGTGCCGGGCGAGCTGGGCGGCCCCGACCGGCTGGTCTTCCTGGCCGGACGCCATGCGCTGCTGGTCGTGGCGGCGGCCGGGGCGGTGCCGCTGTTCCTCGGCGGCGCGGCGGGGCCCGTGCTGCCCGGCTGGGTGTGGGGGCCGGTCAAGACGGCGGCGGTGCTGGCCGTGCTGGTACTGGCCGGGCATCGTATGCCGGTCGTGCGGATGGACCGGTTCGTGCAGTTCGCGTGGGTGGTGCTGATCCCGGCCACGCTCGTGCAACTGCTCGTGGTCGCGCTGGCGGTGCTGCCGTGAACGTGGCGTTCTGGGCGCTGGCGGTCGTCGCGGTGGCGGGTGGGGTGGCGGTGTTCGCGGTGGACTCGATGGCGCGGGCGACGTTCGCGCTGCTGGTCTCGCTGCTGGCCGTGGGCGGGACGCTGCTGCTGATCGACCTGGAGTACCTGGGGGTGCTGGTCGTCCTCATGATGGTCATGGAGATGCTGGTCATGGCCGTCTTCATGATCATGTACATGATGAACCCGGCCGGGCTCATGCCGATGAAGATGGTGCACAACCGGCGGGGCGCGGCGGCCGTCGCCGCGGCGGTGTTCGTCCTGCTGGCCGCCGGGGCGCTGCTCGTCCGCCCGCCGAGCCGGCGCGGACGGCCGCCGACGGACCCCACGCACGCGCTCGGCCTGTCCCTGATGGGGCCGAAGATGCTGGTCATGATGGTCGTCGGGGTGGCGATCCTGGCGACGATGATCTCGGCCGTGCTGCTGGCCACCCACCGGGGACGGTACGACCGGTGACGCTCCAGGCCTTCCTGCTGCTGGCCGCCGCCCTGTTCGCCGTCGGCCTGTACGGCGTGCTGTCCCAGCAGTCGATCGTCATGCTCATGATGGGCCTCGAACTGATGATCAACGGCGTGATCGCGGCCGCCGGCGGCTTCTGGTACCACGTCGCCCCGGCCGCCGCGGACGGCCAGGTCCTCGTCCTGGTCGCGGTCACCGTGATGGCCCTGGAGATGGCGATGGGCTTCGCCGTCACCACGGCCGTCTTCCGCGCCCGCGACGTGGACACGACCGACGCCGCCGGAGACCTCAAGGGATGAGCCCGTCCCTGTGGCTGCTGCCCGCGCTGCCCGCCGCCGCCGGCGCGCTGCTGATCCCGGTGCGCCGCGCCGCGCCCGCCCTGTCCGTCGCCCTGTCCGTCGCCACGGCCGCGCTCACCCTCGCGCTGGCCGGGCACGCGGCGGCGACCAGGCCCTCGGCCACCGCCCGGCTGATCCTCGGCGAAGGGCTGGCCGTGGACGGTCTCTCGGCGGTCATGGTGGTCACCGTGGCGGCGGTCGGGCTGGCCGTGCTGGTGTTCGCGGCGGCCGAGCAGCGGTCGGGGCGCTTCCACGGGCTGATGCTGATCTTCCTGGCCGCGATGCTGGCCACGGTGACCGCGACGGACCTCGTCCTGCTGCTGATGGGCTGGGAGGTCATGGGCGCGATGTCGTACGCGCTGATCGGCTACCGGTGGCGCGACCGCGAGCGTGTACGGTCCGCAGCCGTCGCCTTCGTCACCACCCGGGCCGGCGACCTGGGCCTGTACGTCGCCTCCGGCGCGGCCCTGGCCGCGGGCGGCGGCCTGGCGCTCGCCGGGCTGCCGGGGCTGCCGCCGCCGTGGCGGGACGTGGTGGCGGGCGGGGTCGTGCTGGCCGCGCTGGGCAAGTCGGCGCAGGGGCCGTTCGCGTTCTGGTTGTCGCGGGCGATGGCGGGCCCGAGCCCGGTGTCGGCGTTCCTGCACGCGGCGACCATGGTGGTCGCGGGGGCGTACCTGCTGCTGCGGCTGCACGCCCTGCTCGCGGCCACCGGCTGGGCGGCGGCGGTGGCGGCCTGGACGGGTGCGGTGACCGCGTTGCTGCTCGGCCTGGTGGCGCTGGCGCAGCGGGACCTCAAGCAGCTCCTGGCCGCCTCGACCTGCGCGCAGGTCGGGTTCATGGTGCTGGCGGCGGGGGAGTCGGCGGTCTCCGGCGGGACGGCCCACCTGGTCGCGCACGCCGCCGTCAAGAGCCTGCTGTTCCTCGCGGCGGGGACCTGGCTGGCGGCGCTCGGCACCAAGGACCTGGCCGGGCTGCACGGCGCGGCCCGTCGGTTCCCGCTGGTGGGGGTGGTGTTCGGGGTGGGGGCCGCGGCCCTGGCCGGGGTGCCGCCGCTGTCGTTGTGGGTGACGAAGGACGCCGTCCTGGGCGGGGTCGGGCAACCCGGACCGCGCGTGGTGGCCTTCGCCGCCGGGCTGGCGGCCGCCCTGTACGCGGGGAAGGCGCTGGCCGCGGTCTGGCGGCCCGCCGACGCGGCGACCGGCGCCGGGAGCGAGCGGCGGGCCACCGGCCGGGTGGCCTGGCCCGAGCTGCTGCCGCTGCCGGTGCTCGCCCTGGTGGCGGCCGGGTTCGGCGTCGTCGGGCTGCCCGCGGTGCACGGCTGGTGGTCCCGGCTGGTGGGCGACCCGGGCGCGCCCGGCCTCACGGCGGGCGAGCTGGCCCTGTCCGGAGTCCTGGCGCTCGCCCTGGTGACCGGCGTGATCGCGGTGCGGCCCGGGACGCTCATGATCGCGGTGCGGCCCGGCGAGGCCGCGATCGCGGCGCCGCCCGGGACGGCTGTGCTTCCGCGCGTGCGCGGGGTGCTCGGGGGCTGGCTGGGGCTGGAGCGGGCGGCGCGGGCCGGGGTGTGGCGGCCGCTGCTGGGGGCGGCGCGGTGGGCGGCCTGGTTCGACGAGCGGGTCGTGCAGGGCGCGGTCGAGGCCGTCGCGCGGGCGGGGCTGCGGGCCGCGCGGCTGGCCGGAAGCCCCCTGGAGTCGGGGCTCGACGCGCTCGTCCGGCGGGCCGGCGGCGCGGTGCGACGCCTCGGCGGGCTGGCCAGACGCCCCCAGACCGGGCAGGTCCACACCTACTTCGCCCAGGCCGCCGTCGCCCTCGTCGTGCTGGCCGTCGTGTTCGCGATCGTGAGGTGAGGCGTGCTCGACGTCGTCGTGTTCCTGCCGCTGGCCGCCGCCGCCCTGTTCCTCCTGCCGGGCGTCACGGCACGGGCGGCCGGCCTGATCCGGGTGGCCGCGTCCGCCGCCGACCTCGCCCTGGTCGTCGCCCTGTGGGCCGGGTACGGAGGCGGCCTGGCGTACGAGACCAGGCTGCGCTGGATCCCGACGGCCGGGGCCGGCTACCACGTCGGCGTGGACGGCCTGTCGCTGCCGCTGATCGCCATGACCGCGGTGCTGTTCCTGCTCTGCGCCGTGCACTCGCTGGGCGAGCCCACCAGGCCGAAGGCGCACGCGGCGCTGTTCCTGTTCCTGCAGACCGTCTCCACCGGGCTGTTCGCGGCACTCGACCTGCTGCTGTTCTTCGTCTTCTTCGACCTGTCGATCGTCGGCATGTACTTCGTGATCGTCGGCTGGGGGCACGGCGACCGGGCCAGGTCCGCGCTGACGTTCTTCCTCTACACCTTCCTGGGCTCGCTGGCGCTGCTGCTCGGCTTCATCGGCCTCTACCTGGCCGCCGACCCGCACACGTTCGACCTGGCCGACCTCACCCGCCGCCCGCCGGACGCGGGCGCGGCCGTGCTGCTCGCGATCGGGATCGGCCTGGGGGTCAAGACGCCGGTCGTGCCCGTGCACACCTGGCTGCCGCCCGCGCACACCGACGCCCCGGCCGCCGGGTCGGCCATCCTCGCCGGGGTGCTGCTCAAGATGGGCGCGTACGGGCTGGCCCGCATCGCCGTGCCGCTGCTGCCCGGCCCGTGGCGCGCCTACGCCTGGCTGGTCATCGTGATCGGCCTGGTCAGCGTCCTGTACGGCGCCCTGGTGGCGCTCGCCCAGGAGAACCTCAAACGGCTCGTCGCCTACACCTCGGTCAACCACATGGGCTACGTCGTGCTCGCCCTGGGCGCCGCCGGGCTGGCCGGCGGGCCGGCGCGGGCCAAGGAGCTGGCGGTCAGCGGCGCGGTCACCCAGATGGTCAGCCACGGCCTGGTCACCGGCGCGCTGTTCCTGATCACCGGCGTGCTGTGGGACCGCGCGGGCGGCTACGCGCTCGGCCGCTACGGCGGCATCGCGGGACGGGCGCCCGTGCTGGCCTGGCTGACGGCGGTGGCGGTGTTCGCCTCGCTCGGGCTGCCCGGACTGTCCGGGTTCATCGCCGAGTTCCAGATCTTCACCGGGGTGATCGGCTCGGGGGCCGTGGTCGCGGGCGCGCTCTCCGTGACCGGCATCCTGGTCACCGCGGCGCTGTTCCTGCGGGCGCTGCAACGCGCGTTCCTCGGCGAGCCGGGCGAGCTGACGCCGCGGGTCACCGACGTGCGGCCGCGCGAGCTGGGCGCGATCGCCCCGCTGCTCGTCCTGTCCCTGGTCATCGGCCTGGCGCCGCGTCCGCTGCTGGACCTGATCGAGCCCGCCGCGCGTGCCGTCGTCGCCCTGGCGGGCCGATGAGCGCACCGCACGGCGGCGCGGCGGTGACCGCGATGCTGCCCGAGGTGCTGATGCTGCTGGGCGCGGTGACGGCGCTGCTCGCGGGGCTGTTCGTGGCCCGCGGGCGGCAGCGCGTCGCCGCCTGGGCGTGCATGGCGGCGCTGGCCGGGGCCGCCGCGGCGAGCGCCGCCGCCCTGCCGCGCCCCGCCGTCGTGGCCTTCGACGCCTACGCCGTCGATCCGCCGACCGGAGCCGCCCGGTTGATCGTCTGCCTGGCCACCCTGCTGGCCGTGTGGCTGGCGACCGGCCGGGTCAGGGGGGACGGCAGGGAGAGCGAGCTGTACGTCCTGATGGTGCTGGCGGCGCTGGGGTCCGTCCTCATGGCGGGGGCGGACGACCTGCTCGTGCTGGTGGCGGCGTACCTGCTGGCGAGCGTTCCGGCGTACGCGCTGGCGGGGTTCGCCAAGGACGCGTCCGGCACCGAGGCGGCGCTCAAGTACTACCTGATGGGCGCCTTCCTCGGCGTGCTCATGCTGGCCGGGGCCACCGTCGTGTACGGCTGGTCCGGCGCCACCGCCTACCCCGCCGCGCGGGCCCCGGCCGTGGGCGCGGTGCTGCTGCTGGCCGGGCCGCTGTTCAAGGCCGGCGGAGCGCCCGCGCACTTCTGGGTGCCCGACGTCACCGAGGGCACGTCGGCGCCGGTGGCCGCGTTCGTGACCACGGTGCCCAAGATCGGCGCGCTGGTGGCGCTGTACCGGCTGGCGACGACGGTGCTGGACGAGCCCGCGCTGCTCGCGGTCCTGGCCGCCGTGACGATGACGCTGGGCAACCTGGCCGCCTTCCAGCAGGAGAACGTGCGGCGGTTGCTGGCGTACTCGACGGTCAGCCAGGCCGGTTACCTGCTGGTCCCGGTCGCGGTGGCCGGACGCACCGCCCTGGCCGCGCCCGCCCTGCTGGTCTACCTGGCCGCCTACGCGGTCACCAACCTGGGCGCGTTCGCCGTCGTGGTCGCCACCGGGGCCGAACGGCTGGCCGACTACGCCGGGCTCGGCCGCCGCTCGCCCTGGACGGCGTTCGCGCTGGTGGTGTGCCTGCTCGGCCTGGTAGGGACGCCGCCGACCGCGGTCTTCGCCGGGAAGCTGCTGATGTTCGCGGCCGCCTGGGACGGCGGGTACGCCTGGCTCGCGGTGGTCGCCGCCGCCAACACCGTCGCGAGCCTGTTCTACTACCTGCGCTGGATCCGCCCGGTCTTCGCCGCGGACGGCCCGGCGCACCCCGCCGGATCGAGCCCGGTCGCGCAGGTGTGCGCCGCCGCCTCGATCCTGCTCGGCCCGGCCGCCGGGCTCGCCGTGCTGATCGCCCGCTGACCCGGCGCGCGGGTCACAGGTCGCGTTCCTGGGCGTCGAGGATGGCGACCGAGACCTCGACCGCCCTGGCCGCGTCGCCCGCCTCGATCGCCGCCAGCAGGTCGTCGTGCGACGGGTCGGGCGCCAGCGCGGCCTGCTCCTGGTCCCGGACGCTGTCGCGCAGCGCGTCGCGCATGCTGCGGTAGAGGTCGGCCAGCAGCGGGTTGTGCGCGGCGTCGGCCACCAGCAGGTGGAAGTCGGCGTCGGCGTCGGCGAACCCGTCGAGGTCGCCCGCTCCCGCGGCCGACCCGCGGCGGGCCAGCGCCTCGCGCATCGCGGCCACGTCGTCGCCGGTGCGCTTGACCGCCGCCAGCCGGGCGGCCACCAGGTCGAGCCCGCGGCGCACGTCGATGATGTCCATCGCGGCCGCCCGGTCGAGCCGCCGGCGCAGCGCCACCTGCGACTCGTCGGTGGCGGTGACGTACGTGCCGTCGCCCTGCCTGGTCTGCAGCAGCCCGGCGTGGGCCAGCACCCGCACCGCCTCGCGCACCGACAACCGGCTCATGCCGAGGCTCTCGGCGAGCCGGCTCTCGGACGGGATCTTCGTCCCGACCGGCCACACCCCACTGGTGATCTCCCTGCGGAGCTCCTCGATGGCGGCATCGACGAGCGAGGTCCGCGCGACGTTTCGCATGCGATCTCTTCCGTCCCGGTGAGCCTCCAGCCTAGAGGAGCGCGGCGGCCAGGCGCTCGATCGTCTCGCGGCCCTCCAGCGGTGTCACCCAGGCGGCCGGCAGCGCGTCCGCGCCGCGCAGCGCGCCCACCAGGTTGCCGCAGACCGAGCCGGTCGAGTCGCTGTCGCCCGAGTGGTTGACCGACAGCAGCAGCGCCCGCTCGGGCGAGGGCTCGGCCAGGGCGCAGTAGACGCCGATGGCCAGCGCCTCCTCGGCCACCCACGCGCCGCCCAGCGTCTCGACCCGCTCGGCGGAGGGCGGGCCTGAGGCGGCCAGGTCGAGCGCCGCGCGCAGGGCGAGGGACGTCTCCTCGTGCCCCGGACGGCCGCCGAGCAGGCCGAGGGCGTGGCCGACGGCGGCCTCCAGGGGCTCGCCGGCCATCACCCGGGCGACGATCGCGGCGAACGCGCCCGCGGCCAGGTAGCCGGTCGGGTGGCCGTGGGTGATCTGCGCGCAGACCGCCGCCAGCTCGAACGCGGCGTCCGCGTCGTACGGCGCGAGCAGCCCGAACGGCGCCGAGCGCATGACGGTGCCGCAGCCCTTGGAGCCGGGGTTCACCGGGCCGGTCGCGCCGGACGGCGACGGTCCGGGGAAGGGTTGCCGCAGCCCGGACAGGCAGGCGTTGCCCGGGGCCCGCCGGGAGTACAGCCAGCCCTCCTCGCGCAGGGTGCCGGTCCGGTGCGGCCGGTCGGCGGGCGGCGGGGCCTGGTGCTCCTGGGTGTCGAGCCAGCGCAGGTACGCCTGCCGCACCTCGCCGGGCGTGCGGTCGCGGATCAGCGCCTCGACGGTGAACAGGGTCATCTGGGTGTCGTCGGTCACGAGCGCGCGCCTGCCCCGCCAGGTGGTGACATAGCCGGTGACGCCGTCCTGGCCGTGCTGCCGGCGGATCTCCCGCAACGACTCGAACTCGATGGGCGCCCCGAGGGCGTCGCCGATCGCGCCGCCGAGCAGGCAGCCCCGGATCCGATCCTGTGCCTCCATAGGTGGGATCTTGTCAGCTTTCTGGGCGAGTGAGAGATTGCGGGAGAAATTACGACACTTGTCACGGAGGTCACGCGTGCCACAATTACGCCCGGCCCTCTTCGCGGTCGCCCTCACCCTGGCGATCGCGACCCCGGCACAGGCCGCTGCCGGACCCACGATCACCGTCAAGGACGGCCGGACGCAGCCGGTCTTCTCCTACGCCGACGCCGTCCGCGAGCACGTGTACGTCGAGTCCACCGTGGACAGCGACCTCGACGGCGCGCCCGACCGGGTCAGGGTGGACATCATCCGTCCCAAGGAGTCCGGTCCGGGCCTGAAGGTGCCCGTGATCATCGACGAGAGTCCGTACTACGACAACTCCGGGCGCGGGAACGAGGGGGAGCGCAAGCAGTACGACGCCTCCGGAAATGTCACGAAATTCCCCTTGTTCTACGACAACTACTTCGTCCCGCGCGGCTACGCCGTGCTCAACGTGGACATGCTCGGCACCACCAGGTCCGACGGCTGCCCCGACATGGGCGGCAAGGCCGACGTGCTGGGCGGCAAGGCGGTCATCGACTGGCTGAACGGCCGCGCCAAGGCGGTCAGGGCCGACGGCACCCCCGCCGTGGCCGACTGGACCACCGGCGACGCCGCCATGATCGGCAAGTCCTACGACGGCACGCTGGCCAACGCCGTGGCCGCCACCGGCGTCGAGGGCCTGAAGACGATCGTCCCCATCTCGGCCATCAGCTCCTGGTACAAGTACCAGCGCTCGAACGGCGTGGTCTACAACTACGACTACGCCTCCTGGCTGACCAACTACGTCGACACCGACCCCGAGGCCAAGTGCCAGGCCGTCCGCGACCGCATGGACGCCGAGGACGGCGACGACACCGGCGACTACAACGCCTTCTGGAACGAACGCGACTACCTCAAGGGCCTGCTCGGCGACGTCTCGAAGGTCAGGGCCAGCGTCTTCGTCGTGCACACGGTCAACGACCTCAACGTCCGGCCGGACAACTTCTCCGCCTGGTGGCAGGCCCTGGCCCAGCGGAACGTGCCGCGCAAGATCTGGGTCGGCCAGTACCAGCACGTGGACCCGTTCGACTTCGAGGGCCGCAGGGACCTGTGGGTGGACACCCTGCACCGCTGGTTCGACCATTGGCTGCACGGCGTCCGCAACGGGATCACCAACGAGCCCCGCGCCGACGTGCAGCTCGGCCCGGCGCAGTGGACCACCCAGCGCGACTGGCCGGCCCCGTACGCGCTCAAGGCCGTGCTGCGGCCCGCCGCCGACGGCTCGCTCGGCCTGCTCAAGGCCCGCGGAAACAGCACCGCCACCTTCACCGACCTCGCGCTGAGCGAGACCGAGATGGTGGCCGACGTCGGCACGGCCAAGCCGGGCCGCGCCGCCTTCACCACCGGCGCGCTCCCGCTCGACCTGCGCCTGTCCGGCACCCCCACCGCTGACCTGCGGGTCAAGCTCGACAAGCCCACCGCCAACCTGACCGCCCTGCTCGTCGACTTCGGCGAGGACACCCGCGTCGACTGGCGGCGCGGCCAGGGCGTCACCACGCTCACCGAGGAGGACTGCCACGGCGAGAGCACCGCGGCCGACGACGCCTGCTACAAGAAGGTCACCACGAACGTGGCCACCCGGCCGCTGGAGATCGTCGCCCGCGGCTGGATCGACGTCCAGAACCGCGACTCGCTCAGCCGGCCCCAGCCGCTGCCCGTCGGCACGTACGGGACGGTCAGGTGGCAGACGCTGCCGCAGGACTACACCTTCAGGAAGGGCCACCGGATCGGCCTGGTGCTGGCCGGGACCGACACCACCTACACCAGTGAGGAGGGCACCGGCGCGACCGTCACCGTCGACCTGACCCGCAGCAGCGTGTCCGTGCCGTTCGTGCTCGGGACGCCGCTGGCCGACGTGCCCGAGGACAGCGCCACGTTCAGAGGGCCGCGACAGCTCGACCTGCCCGAGCCCGAGCCCGGGTTCCGGTTCTTCTAGCCGCGCGTGGGGCCCCGGCCGGTCCGGGGCCTCATCGGCAGTTGCTCCAGCGGACGCCGCCGGCGTCGAGCCGCCGCACGCCCTTGTCCCTGGCGACCGTCCAGGCCACCTTCAGGGTGAGCGTGCCGCCGGCGGTCGCCGTGCCGCCGGTGCGCAGGCCGTCGCCGGTGGCGCGGCCCGTCCAGACGATGGTGATCCGGCCGCGCCGCACGTCGGGCCCTCCCGGGCAACCGGGCCGCGAACGCGGGTCGAGGACGCGGAAGGTCGTGCCGTCGACGACGATGCCGCGCGTGCCGGTGGCCGAGACGACCCGGCACGTCGCGGTGCAGGCCAGCGAGAACGCCCCGGCCCGCCCGGACCCCAGCCACGCCGACCGGGGCGACACCCGGGCCGTGGGCGCCGCCGGTTTCGGCAGGTCGGCCTTCCGGTCCAGGGACGACAGCGCGGACCCGGCGGCCGGGCCGATCGCGGCCGTCCAGCGCGTCGGCGTCTCGGCCGGGACGGCCGCCTGCGCCGCCGCCCTGGTGACCACCGCGGGATGCGCGCGCGCGTTCAGCACGGCCCACACCAGGCCCACCACCAGCAGCCCGACGCCCAGCAGCAGGCCCAGCCTGGCCACCGTGCGGATCGGGGCCTCGCTCTCCTCCTCGGGCTCCTCCGGCTGCTCCCGCCAGAACTCCTGCCAGGGCGCCTCGCCGTCGAGCCGGTCGAGTCCGCCCGGCTCGCCGTTCCAGCCGATGCCGCCGTACCGGATGATCATCGCGCCGGGCGGGGCGGCGGCGCCGTCACCGCCACCGGCCTCACCGCCGCCGATCGGCGCGCTCAACGGGCCGGTCACGGGGCTGTTCACCGGGCTGTTCACCGGGCCGCCGACCACGGTGCCGCTGAGGCCGCCTTCTGCGCGGTTGTCGTAGACGAGCTTGTCGCCCGGGGAGCCGCCGCGGAAGGGCCGGGCGCGGCTCGTCGGCGTGAACGGGTGCCGCCCGCGTGCCGCCCGCCCCGGGGGCTCCTGGTCGGCGGCGGCCGCGCCCGCCGCCGACCAGGGGTTTCCCGGTGTCGCCGTCGTGGGGTCGGCGACCGGGGGCATCGACGTCGCCCCCACGCCCGGCGGGGCCGCGAACGGCTCCACCAGGGTGCGTGCCAGCACGGGGAAGCCGTCCGCCCGCCAGAGGGGTCCCTCTCCGGGCAGCGGCTGCGCCGAGGCGAGCCGGTTGGTCAGTGTGCCGGGCAGCTCCGCGATCGGCAGCCGGCGCAGCAGCGTGGCGGCCGACATGGTGCGGGGCGCGGCCCGGCAGGCGGCGCAGCCCTGGATGTGCCGGCTGATCCGGGCGCGGGCCCGGCGGCCCGGCGAGGTGACCCAGGCCGCCACCCGCGTGGTCAGATCAGGACATCCGGTACGGCCGCGCGCGGCGATGATCGCGGCGAACCAGCCCTCCAGCGCGTCGGCCGCCCGCGCCACCACGGCGCTGACCTCGTCCTGGTTCAGGCTGAAGACGGTGGCCAGCTCGGCGTCGGACAGGCCGTGGCGCAGGGACAGGTCCAGCAGCTCGCGCAGCGGGCGGTCGAGGGACAGCAGCGCCTCGGGCAGCAGCTCCGACATCCGCCCCGGACGCGACCAGGAGCCGATGCTGGCCGGCTTGGCCACGAACGCGCGGTGGGCGCGGGCCAGGGCGTAGAGCCAGGGCCGGTGCAGGGCGGGGTCGCGCAGCCGGTCCGCGTAGAGGTGGGCGGACACCAGCGCGCCGGCGGCCGCCTGCTCGGCGTCGCCCGCGGCCAGCTCGGTGCGGCAGTAGTCGTAGAGGCGGGAGCCGTGCGTGTCGCACAGCTCGCGGATGGCCTGGCGCGCTTCGTCCGAGAGCGTTCGCCACATGCGGTGTCGCACCTCCTCAGCGGTGTCTCAGACGGGCCGGGCCCCACCGGCGGAGCCGGGAACGGTGTCGAGCAGCGAGGCCTGCGCGAGATAGGCCCGCGTGGCCTCCGGATCGCCGGCGATGGCCCGCAGCCCGGCCATCGCCGCGGCCAGCCGGGCGCTGTCGCGCTCGCGCACGCCGGCCGGCCGCGTCTCGCCGCGCGGCATCACCCGCTGCAGCAGCACGGCCCGCCGCCGCCACGCCCACGCCTCCAGCGCGGTGGGCGGCGCGAAACCGCCGAGCACGGCCGCGATCACCTGGCCGACCTCGACGGCGTCGTGGATGCCGGCGTTCATGTTCAGGCCGCCGACCGTGGACGTCAGGTGCGCGGCGTCGCCGACGAACAGCACCCGCCCGCAGCGGTAGGACGTCAGCACGCCCCTGGACAGCCCGAACCGGTCGGCCCCGGTCACGTGGATGGGCCCGCTCGCCCCCGGCAGGGCGCGGCGGACCAGCATCGAGACGTTGGGCGAGGACAGCGGCTCGGTGGCGTCGCAGGGGATCCTGAAGATGATCCGCCACTGGTCGGGCAGCGCGAGCAGCGTGCACGACTGCTGCACGTCGCGGACGTAGGTGAGCGGCGCCAGGCTGGGCAGCAGCCGGTCGAGCGGCGAGTCGGTGAACACCCGCAGCGCCTGCGTCGGGTAGGCCGACCTCGGGAAGGGCAGCCCCAGCGAGCCGCGCACCGTGCTGTGGCCGCCGTCGGCGGCGATCATGTACCGGGCCCGCGTCCAGGTCTGGCCGACGCGGACCCGGATGCCGGTGCCGCCCTCGGAGACGCCGTCGACGCGGGTGCCGAAGCGCACGTCGACGTCGGGGTAGGCGTTCAGGGCCGCCAGCAGCAGCGGGGTGAGCGCGGTCTGGTCGGCGTGGACCCTGAACGGGTGCTTGGTCAGGCCGTTGAGCCGGTTCATGCCCATCTCGGCCAGCACGATCCCTGACCGGTCGCGCCACTGCACCCGGTCGACCACGCGGCCCTTGGCGACGAGTTGCGAGGCCACGCCCAGCTCGTCGAGCAGGTCGAGCGTGGCCGGATGGAAGGTGCAGGCCCGCGCCTGCCCGGCGAGCTCGTTCTCCCGCTCCAGCACGGTGACCGGGATCCCGGCCCTGGCCAGCGAGAGTGCCGCGGTCAGCCCCGCCGGGCCGGCCCCGACGACGATCACGCCGTTCATGCGGGGCGCCTCCCCTGCTCCGCCATCTGGCGGCGGTAGGGCACGCGGCTGAGCGTGACGTGCTCGCCGATGGCCCGCGACAGGGCCCACCAGGCGGTGCAGAGGTTGGACGTGAGCAGCATGCGGTCGTTGCCGGCGCTGAGCGGCCCGAGCACGGGCAGCGTGGCCATGCCGGTGCCGGTGAACAGCAGCACCGCGTCGCCGGGCACCTCGGCCCGCTCGACCTGGGTGATCAGCTCGGCCGGGGTGACCGCGTAGGAGGAGTAGCCGCCCTTGGCCGCCCGCACCTGCACGACCTGCGTGACGTTGAGCCCCGCCGTCTTCCAGAAACGCTCGGCCAGCTCGGTCAGCCACGGCTGGTACGGCGAGACCAGCACGATGTCGCTCACGCCGGCGTGTTCCACCGCCTCCCTGGTGGCCTGCGTGGAGGAGGCGAACGGCACGCCGGTCGAGGCCGACAGCCGCGCGCACTGGTCGGCGTCGTCGTCGGGGCCCAGCAGGTAGCGGGACTCGCTGCAGGCCATGACCAGGGCGTCGAGCGGCAGGCCGTCGAACGCGCAGACCATGCCGGGCAGGGCCTCGTTGTAGCTCTCCAGCCGTTCGGCGAGCGACACTCCCCGGTGCACGGGGAAGCGGGTGACGTGCATGTCGGCACGCGAGCCGAGCAGGCGGGTCAGCTCGGGCTCCGCCGAGGGATTGGCGGGGGCGACGATCACGCCCACCCTGCCGCGGCTCATCTCGTACCTTCCGGGTCGGGGACCGTCCGCATGACGGTCAGGCCAGCGCCTGGTCGATCTCGCCGATCGCCTGCACGGACACCTGCCGGATCCGGCGCAGCCGGTGGACGGTGCGCGGCGGGGCCTCGGCCCGCGGCGGCTCGTCCCGGCCCTCGCTCCTCGGCTCGGCGGGCTGGGGTCGTGCGCCCCGGGCGTGCACCTCGTGCGGCTGCCGCCTGGACACCTCGTCGGTAAGCATGATCACTCCTGTCGGTCGCGGATCCGGGGGACGCGGGCCGGGCGCGGCCCGCGGACGTCGTGGCCACCGGCACGGGGGCCCGCGCGGGCGCCGGCCCCCTGAGGGGGCGGTCGATCAGAGCCGTGGCGCCCGTCACGCCGATCGTCGCGCCCGGCGTCGCCGCCGTGCCGGTGGCGCCGGCCGGGGAGCCGGGCGGGCCCGCCTCCCCGGCCGGGGAGGCCGTCGCCCGATCACGGGCGGACGGCCGCGAGGAAAGCCGGCCCCAGGCACTACCCCTTGGTTTGGCCGGCACGCCAGCCGCTACCGCGCCGGCCGACAGCACCGTGCCGACTTTGTCGGGCACGTGACGCACGGTGCCGGAGGGATGGGGTAGCGCCGGAGCCGGCCGCATGAGGGCCGCCGGCACGGCCGCGCGCGGCGCGGGCGGTGCGGGCGGGCCGGTGGGCGGCCAGGCCCGGCGGGGGAGGGGGAGCGGCGTCATCGCGCCGTCTCCGGGTCGAGCGCGGTGGCGGCCCTGTCGGACACGCTGTCGGACACGCTGTCGGGCACGCTGTCGGGCACGCTGACGCAGACCATGCGCTCGGTCAGCCCCGCACGCGGCCCGCCGGCGCGCGAGCGGGCGGGCGGCGCGGTGCCGGCCACCGTGCGCGCGACCCTGGCGGCCAGCGCGAGATGCTCGGCGCAGCGCCGGCTCACCTTCGACTCCAGCCCGGCCACCTGGGCCAGCCTGAGCCTGATGGGTTCCAGCGACGACCGGCGTTCGAGCCCGTCGAGGTCGGCCAGCCGGACGGGCCAGCGCAGCGCGTCGCGGCAGCGCTCGACCACCGCGGCGGGCAGCTCGGCGGCGGGCATCCCTTCGTGCCGCAGCCGGGTGGCGATCATGACGGCCGCGAACGACGTGCGGTCGAAGTGGGCCAGCCGGCCGGACAGGGCCGCGCCCAGCATCCTGGCGCGGTGGCCCAGGCAGACCGCGCTCCAGCCGAGCAGCAGCAGCCGGTCGGGCCCGGGTTCGGTGTGCCAGCCGGCCAGCCGCAGCTCGCGGGCCATGCGGTGATGCAGGCGCCAGCGGTGCCGCGGGCTGTCCAGCCAGATCTCGACCCCGCCCAGCGGCAGCTCGGCGACCTGGACGTCGGGGCTCGTCAGCGGGCCGGCGACCCGCGCGCAGATGCGCTGGACGACCTGCTGCTGCCCCCGGGAGACCGGATCCTCCAGGAAGCGTGAGCCGTCGAGGGAGTCCATGGTCACGTCCGGCCACCTCCTTGCCGGAGACTCTCGCGAATCGTCCGGGCTGTTAAGCCACAGTTACCACGCGCTCCGATACTGTGCTGGAAAGAGGCCCTATGTCAACTCACACTTTGCGAATATGTTGATACCTACCCGCCGGGCAGAGCTGGCTCGCGTGGCAGGGGACAGTGGGGGTCTCGTACCTTAGGCTGGGAAAAGTTCACGGGCGGTAGGAGGTGCGCCGTGGCGAACTTCGCCGAACGGCTCGATCTCGCGCTGACCAAGCGCGGCTTCACGGGCGCCCAGGTCGCCTCCGCCCTCACCGAGGCGGGCATACCCATCACGCGCGCCTACGTCAGCCAGCTGCGCACCGGCAAGCAGACCAACCCCACCCTCCAGGTGCTGCGGGCGCTGGCCGCCTGCCTCCAGGTGAGCGTGGGCTGGCTGGTGGGCGACGAGCACTACGAGTCCGGCGCGGTCGAAGACCTGCAACTGCGGGCGGCCGCGATCGGCCTGTCGGCCTCCGGGTTGTCGGAGGGGTCGCTGGCCGTCCTGCGCGGCGTGGTCGAGCTGGCGCGCCGGGCCGAGGGGCTGCCGGGCGAGCCGGAGCCGGCCGCCGAGATCCCCGAGGCCGCCACGCCGCTCAACGACTCACAGCGCCGCGCGCTCGGCAAGCGGCTGCACGGCCTGCGCATGGGCGTGCGGCTCTCGGTCGAGCAGGTCGAGGGCTCGCTCGGCAAGGGCGCCGCCGCGATCCCCGCGATCGAGGAGGGCCGCCTCGCGCCCACGCCGATCACGGTCGAGCGCCTGCTCGGCCTCTACGGCGTCACCGCCCCGCCGGTCCGCGAGTACGTGCTCTCGCTGGCCAGGGGCGAGCGCGAGGCCGCCTGGTACGACGCCCAGTCGGTGCCCGTCTGGCTGGCCACGGCCTACGCGCTGGAGCAGCGGGCCACGGTGATCCGCACCTACCATCCCCAGTTCGTCCCGCCGATGTTGCAGACCGAGGACTACGCGCGGGCCGCGATCACCGTGGCCGGGCCGGCCACGCTCGGGCAGTCGTCGGTGGAGGAGGCCCTGGCGCTGGTCATGGCCCGCCAGGAGGCGCTGGCCGGGGCCGGCGACACGGTGTTGTGGGCGGTGATCGACGAGGCCGTGCTGCTGCGCTCGATCGTCGGCCCGCACGCCCAGCTCCGCCAGCTCGACCTGCTGCTCGACCACGCCAAGCGGCCCAACGTCTCGCTGCACGTCGTGCCGATCGACGACCCGGCGTACGTGCCCCGCACCGGCCCGTTCACGCTGTGGCGCTTCGCCGAGGCGTTCGAGCCCGACGTCGCCTGCGCCCACGGCGTCGAGGCCGACGAGCTGATCACCGACGCCGCCGCGGTCGAGACCTACCACCAGGCGTTCACGAAGTTGTCGGTGACGACCACCACCCGCGAGGAGACGTACGAGGTGCTGGAGTCCCACCGCGAACGCCTGTCACGCTCGACAGGGAAATGATCTCCGGCCGGCGGCCATTCAGGTAAGGCATATTTCCGCAGAATTCATGCTTTTCCTGTTGTCTTCCAGCGCGCAACGAGGATCATAAGGTCTGGGTCATCGAGTGGGGTCCGAAAGGACCGGCTTTTCCCGAGATAGTGGGCGAGGGGAAAGGGGCAACACTCAATGCGTCAGCGTGCCATCCGAAACTTGGCGAAGCTGGAGATGACCCGACCCATGACCACCCGCGTGCTCGACGCGGCCGCGGGCGGGAAGAACAACTTCTCGGCTGACCGCGACCTGGTACGCCGATATGACCAGGCCGCGTCCGTGACGACCACCGCCGCGCGGGCCGTGCTGCAGTTCCTGGTGCGCGTGGTCCGGCATCTGGCGGCCGAAGGCGTGGACCAGTTCGTCGTCGTGGGCAGCGGCGTGCCCAGCGGCCTGCCCCCGGGCGGCCGGTTGCACGACGTGGCCGCGGGCTGCCACGGCGGCCCCGGCGGCCCCGGCGGTGTGCCCGTCCGGGTGGTCTACGTGGAGAACGACCCGATGGTGCTGGCGGGCGCGCGGGCCACCATCGAGCCGGGCACCGATCTGGTCCGGGTGGTCGAGGGCGACGTGCGCGAGATCGACGCGATCCTCGGCGACCGGGTGGTGTGCGCCTTCCTCGACTGGGACCGTCCCGTGGCCGTGCTGCTGCTGTCCACCCACAGCCTGGCCGACGACGAGTACGCCCACTACGTGATCGAGCGGGTCCGCCGGGCGGCGTCCGACGGCAGTTACCTGTCGCTGCTGCAGACCACCTTCGACGGCGTGCCGGGCGAGTTGCTGCCGGCGGTCCGGGACCTGCTGGCGATGACGCTGCCCGGCCACGCGATCCGCGGCAGGCAGGAGGTGGCGGCGCTGCTCGACGGGCTGGTGCTGGTCGATCCCGGGCTGGTGTGGGTCCCGGAGTGGCGGCCCGACGACCACGGCGCCGCCTGCTCCGCCCGGCCGAGCTCGTCGGGCACGTACGGCGCCGTGGCCCGCCTCCCGTGAACGCCGGCCGCCCGTCGAGCCTCTGTGAACGCCTGATCGTCCGTCGAGCCTCTGTGAACGCCCGGCCGTCCGTCAGGCGCCTGTCGAGGCGGCGGCGGGCGTGGCCGGCTCACCGGCCGCGCCCTTGGGCGGCTCGACCCCGAACGCCAGCACCGCCACCACCGCCAGGATGAGCGGGACCGCCCCGAGCAGCGCGGTCGTGCCGATCGACGGCGCCGCCGCCCCCGCCACGAGCACGGCGGTCACCGCCACGCCGCCGGCCTTGCCCATCCCCGCCGACAGCCCGGAGCCGCGCGAGCGCACCCGGGTCGGGTAGATCTCCGAGCTGTAGGCGGCCAGCACCGCGGCGATCGTCGCCGTCCCCACGATCGGCCCGGCCAGCAGCAGGTACAGCCAGGTACGGTCGTGCGCCAGCGTCTCGCCGGAGAAGGCCAGCACCGCCAGCGCCACGCCGACCAGCGCCGACAGCGTGACGATCGTCTTCTTCGCGCTCCACAGGCCGTACATGGCGGCCGAGATGAAGATCAGCGGCAGGCCCAGCAGCGTCGAGTCGCGCAGCGCCCGGTCGGCCGTCTGCTGGTCCAGGCCCAGCTTCTGCAGGTTGGACGGGATCCACAGCTGGAAGCCGTAGGTGACCAGGCCGATGCTCAGCCCGAGCACCACGACGGCCACCGTCAGCCCGGTGAACGGAGGGCGGAACAGCCGCGAGTAGCCGCCCGCGTGTTCGTCCTCCACCCGCTCGACGCCGGCGGCGGCCTCCTCGGTGGTGGCGGCCGCGCCGTACCTGGCCAGGACCGCGCGGGCCTCGGCGTCGCGGCCGTGCGCGAGCAGGAAGCGCGGCGACTCGGGGATGAACCGGTTGAGCAGGATGAGGAACACGCCGGTCGGCAGCCCCACCAGCCACAGCACCCGCCAGGAGAACGTCGGCGCCAGCGACGCCGACAACCAGCTGGCCGCCAGGTAGGCGACCGCCAGGTTGCCGCCGATGAGCACCATCACCCAGCCCTTGTGCCGCGGTGGGATCGTCTCGGCCAGCAGCGAGAACGTGATCGGCAACATGCCGCCCGCGCCCAGCCCCATGGCCACGCACATGGCCAGGTTCCACTCGAAGTCCGGCATGACGCCGCAGATCGCGGTGCCGATGAACAGCACCCCGGCGAACAGGATCGACGGCTTGCGCCCGATCTTGTCGCCCATCCAGCCCCACAGCAGCGAGCCGAGCACCGTCCCGGTGAGCCCGGCCAGCGGCAGCAGCGCCACGGGCAGCTCGCCGGCCGGGTTGAGCGCGGACTTCAGCCCGTACTCCTTGGCCATGCCGGGCGCGACGAAGCCGAGCGTGATCGGCTTCATGGCGTCGATGATCACAGCGACCGACATGACCACGATCAGCCCGATGTGCGCCGGACGCATGCGCGCGTCGTCCAGGGCGCGGACGCGTACCTCGGCGGCCGGTCTGGCGGTCAGCGCGCCGGGCGGGATCAGCCCGTACGCGGTGACCGCCAGCCCCGCCACGATCAGCGCCATGCCGATCGTCATCGGCAGGTCCATCGGCATGCCCGCCAGGCGGTAGTGCATGTCGGCGCCGTGCAGGTACATCGGCAGATGCAGCACGACGCCGGCCACCGTGGCCAGGAAACCGAGCCAGAAGTACAGCGGTCGAGCCAGCTCGACGCCCCCCATCGCCCCTCCGTAGGCAGAACCGTGAGCAGATCCGTGATCAGATCAGGCGGCCGCCGCGCAGCCGCCATTCGACGAACAACACCCGCATCGGCCCGTTCACGAACAACCACTGGCCGACCCAGACGAAGGCGAACATCACCGCGAACGCCCACCCCCTGACCGGCCCGGCGACGCCGGGGACGAGCCCGTTGTCCAGCAGCACCCACATCAGCAGCCCCTCGGGCACGGCCGTGACCAGCCCGAACAGCGTCGGCCAGTCCTTGTCCCAGCGGAACTGCATGAGCAGGTGGTACAGCAGCTCCCACCCGACGCCCACGACGGCGACGGCCAGCAGCACGAGGAAAGCGTCCCGGAAGGACATCGGCAGCACCAGGGTGATCAGCGCGGTCAGCGCCGCCCCCACGGTGGCCAGCGTGAACAGCCGGGTCTGCAGCCGCCCGGCCAGCGTCGGGATCAAGGGAGCCTCCTGTTTCCCGCCCACCGCAGCCACTGGGCCGTGGACCGCACCGGCCCGAGCCCCTTGCAGAACCCGCGCCTGGTCAGGTCGGCGGCGATGTCGAGCGCGGCGGTCTGCATGCCGAGGAAGCTGTCCACGGCCAGGAAGTGGTTGCCGGCCGTGGCGGCGCCGGAGGCGTACAGGACGCCGCCCTCGCTCTCGGCGCCGAGCACCTCGAAGTTCTGGCCGACGCTCAGCCGGCCGGCCTTGTTGGGCCGGGCGCCGCCGTGCCGCAGCAGGTCGTCGAGGACGCGGTGCTCCGGCATGTCGGCCTCCAGGCCGGTGCAGTCGATGATGAAGTCGGACACGTACTGCATGGCGGCGGCGTTCACGCTGCGGGTGTGGGTGATCAGGCGGCCGTCGGGGGCGCGTTCGATGCGGTCGACGACGGCCTGCGTGGGGTGGTACCAGTTGCCCTGCCGGCCTCTGCGCATCTGCTCCTGCCAGCGGGCCAGCTTCGGGGTGGTGGTGCCGGCCACCGTCTTGGAGATCAGGGCGCGCTGCTCGGGCGTGGCCTTCCTGAAGCGGGCCTTGAGCTGGCCGCCGAAGGCCGACTTGGGCATCGTGAACGCCTGGTAGGCCCAGCCGTCGCCGCCCTTGCGCCGCATGAACACGCTCGGGCCGTGCGGGCCGGCCACGTACGTGCGGAACAGGTGGACGATCTGGGTGTGCAGGCCGTACCGCTCGCGGTCGTCCATCAGGCGCTGGAGCACCCGCGAGGCCACGATCCCGGCGCCGCGCACGACCACCACCCCGGGCCGCTTGCGCAGCTGGTCGTAGACGTGCTCGTGCGGCTCGTAGGCGTTGACCACCCGGTAACGCTCGCCCTGCGCCTGCCGGAACTCCTGGAGGTCGTCGAGGAACTTCAGCCCCGGGTAGCCGACGGCCAGGTGCACGTACTGGGAGCGCAGCACCACCCGCTTGGTCGGCGAGGTGCCCGGCGGCGGCGTCAGCACGGTGAAGTAGCCGCCGCCCATCCGCTTCCTGACCATGCGCACCTGGCCCTTGGCCAGCATGTGCCAGTAGCCGATGCGGTCGGCCTCGCGCCGCACGGTCTGGGTGACCAGCCCGGCGCGCGGACTGTAGAAGTCGGTGAACAGCGGCTCGGCGAGCACCTGGAGGATCGGCTTGAGCGAGCCGTCCTGCCAGGCCTCCTGCACCGCGTAGGAGGGGAAGCCCCAGATGTTGTCGGGACGCGCCCCCGCGTCGGACCGGATGCGCTCGTGCGCGGGCAGCTGCGAGACGCGGGTCAGGTACTCCCACGTCTGCCAGGGGGTGTCGCTGGTGGAGAGCACCCGCATGGCCGGGATCGGCACGCCTCTGATGCGCAGCACGTCGACCAGCGTGAACGAGCCGAGACCGCCGCCCACCGACACCAGCGGCACGTCGTGGACGGGGATGCCGGCCGACTGCACCAGCCAGTCCGTCCAGGACGAGGAATGCAGTAGCTCCGGAGTCAGGTCTCCCCGTGGCATGCTGTGACCGAGCCCTCCCTGTCGCGGTTAAAAGTAGCGTAAAAGCCGGGGATTCAGTCCCACCAGAACGACCAGGCGTGTCGCCCGATGATCTGCTCGGCGTACCCCTGGAGGTCGCCCGGCCCTTGCACGACGTTGTCGGGACAGAACGCCCAGTGCTCGGCGGCGACGTGGAGGGCGTGCTCGGGGTCGGCCGGCGGCGCGGCCACGCTGAGATCGAGCGTGTTGAACCCGACGCTCACCACGCGGGCCCCGAACCGGTCCTCCCAGCTGCGCACCACGGCCGCCAGCGGCACCATCCACTCGTTGTGGTGCAGCGCGCCCTGCCACCCCATGACCGCCAGCGCGTCGGCCCCCCGGCCGGCCGCGACCAGCCCGAGCGGCATGCCTTTGGGCGCCAGCTCGCGGGCCAGCCAGTCGGCCACGTCGCCGGGGTCGGCGCGGGGCACCCCCGGCGGCGCCAGCCCCGGGCAGAGCGCCCCGTACGGCTCTAACTCCGCCAGCGCGTCGCGCGGCATCTGCGCGACCCACTCCTGCCACACCTCGGTCATGAACCCCTCGGCGGTGAAGTGGCCGATCAGCATCGGGTCGTCGGGCACGATCTGCCCGATCGCCCACGGCTGGGCCGACTCGTCGAGCAGGACCGGCCACAGGCCGCTGTGGGCGTGCCAGACCCGCATGAACGACCAGTCCTCGCCGGCGGCGGGCTCGTCGCTCATCCAGAACGCCGGCCGGGCCGCCACGGCCTGCCGGGTGTAGGCGGGGTCGGGCCAGACCACGTCGCCCGCGGGCAGGCCCGGGGGCAGTCTGCGCCCCCTGCCGCCGTCGGCGAACAGCTGGCACAACTCAGGTGGCAGCTGGTGATCGTCCATGCCCTACCGTTCCGATACCGAATCCCGTCTCGGAGATGGTAGTGCCGCCGGTCGCCCCGGGGCTTTGGCGGCACGCGAAACCTTCGTGGACCAGCGGATGCGGTACTTCACGGCACAATGATGGCTGTGATGCCCTTTGACGCGGTTCTCACCGATCTTGATGGCGTGCTCCGCCTCTTCGACCACACCGCCCAGGCCGAGATCGAGGCCCGGTACGCCCTGCCGCTCATGGCCACGGCCTTCGCTCCCGAGCTGATCGAGCCGGCCATCCTGGGCCGGATCAGCGAGCGTGAATGGCTGGCGGCGGTGGCGGTCGCCCTCGGCGGTGACGAGCGGGCCCGCCAGGCGGTGGCCGAGTTCGCGGCGGTGCCGTTCCGGGTGGACGAGGAGGTCAGGGAGCTGCTGGCCAAGGCGCAGCAGCACGTGCCGGTGGTCATCGTGACCAACGCCACGGACACCGTTGAGGAGCACCTCGACCGGCTCGGGCTCACCTACTTCGCCGACGACCTGGTGAGCAGCGCCAGGGTCGGCGTGATCAAACCCGACCCGCGCATCTACGAGATCGCCGCCGAGCGCGCCGGGGCCGACCCCGCGCGCTGCCTGTTCGTCGACGACCGGCTGCCGAACGTGGAGGCCGCCAGGGCGCTCGGCATGACGGGCGTCCACTACCGCAGCGTCGCCGACCTGGCGGCCGTCCTCGGCGGGCTCTGAGGCCGGACGTGCGCCGGCCCCGCCCGCGGGAGAACGGGCGGGGCCGGCGGGCGGTCAGTCGGCGCAGATGGCGAACACGCTGATGCCGACGTCGTTGTAACCGATCTGGCGGCCGAGGGCGATCCAGCCGCGGGCGTCGTCGGTGGGGAACGACCCCACCAGGATCGCGCCGTTGCCCCGGGCCTCGCCGCCGCCGCCGAGCACGTGCTTGGAGCCCGGGCAGTAGACGGTGCGGCGCTGGAAGTTCGGGACGTTGGCGTTGGGCAGGCTGACGAGCTGGTAGCCCGGGGGCAGCGCGGCGCGGGTGGCCGCCGAGACGGGACTGGACGCCTGGAGGGCCACGACGGTGGCCGTGACGCAGGCAGCGGTGGCGAGGGCGATGACGGAAAGGAACAGAGACTTCTTGACTGGCATGGTCTCTCCTTGTCCTGTTCCCTGACAGGCACGGTTTCCGGGCAGCACGCGACACGCCGGCTCATGCGGTGCTTAAGGGGGCGACGTGAGAGCAGGGATGAGGGTGTTGACACGTTGAGTATCTGCTCCGTCGCATTCCGTGTCCATACGTGTTCCGCAGGTTTTCCGGGAATCCGGGCTTTTCCGGGAATCCGGGTTTCCGGCGCGGCCCGCGCCGGCCGCGCCGGAAACGTCAAGCGGCCCCGATCATGGGCCCGGTCGTGGGCCCGGTCGTGGGCCCGGTCGTGGGCGCGGTCGTGGCGCCGGTCAGTAGCCGCTGCCGCCGCCGTAGGGCGACTTCGTCCTGGGGGCGGCGGAGCGGGTGGGGGCCGGCGTGCTCGCGGGGGCGGCGGCCGTGGAGGTCGGCTTCGTGCCGGCGGGGGCGATCACGCCGATCAGGCCGTGCTTGGCGCCCTCGATGCCGGCCGAGAACCACAGCGTGTTCACGCCGCCGGTGGCCGCGGTGCCGGGTTCGAGGTCCCACAGGCCGGGCAGCTTGACGGGCCGGCCGCCGGACGTGGTGATCGCGCCCAGGTGCCGGTCGCCCTTGTAGGCGTGCACGGTGCCGTCGCCGAAGTTGCCGACCAGCAGGGCGCCGGCGTACTGGCCCCAGCCGCGCGGCGCGGCGGTCATGGCCCAGGGGGCGTCGAGCCCGACCCTGGAGATGCGGCCGGTCAGGCGGCCGTCGGCGTCGAAGCGGCTCACGAAGCCCTTGCCGGCGCCGAAGACGGGCTTGCCGGTGGTACGGTCGCGCAGCGCGTACGCCACCCACACGCTGCCGTTGACCACGGCCACGTTGTAGGCGTTGTAGCCGCGCGGCACCCGCGAGTCCTGGAACTGCCAGCCGGCCAGGCGGATGCGCCGGAAGTTCTCGTCGAAGGCGTGCACCCGGCCGTGGGCGAAGTCGGCGGCCAGCAGGAACTCGCCCTCGTCGGTGCGTACGAGCTCCAGGCCCTTGTAGTCGGCGCCGCGGGTGAACGCGGCGATCACGGCGTTGGCCGGGTCGGCCTCGGCGTTCCAGCCGGTGATGGCGCCGCTCGGGCTGCTGAAGATGAACGTGGCCGGTCTCCCCTTCACGGTGAAGCCGTCACCCGGGTTGAACACCTGGCCGGTCGGGGAGCCGCCGGGGATCCACACCTCCGTCTTCTCCTTGCGGCCCGTGCCGGAGTACACGGTGGCGGTGCCGGTGCCGGCGTTGGAGACCCACAAGGTCTTGCCCATGGCCAGGCCCCACGGGTTGACGACCTTGGGGTCGGTGACCGGGGCCTTGCCCTTGACGTCCGACACAAGGTTGATGACGTCGAAACGGGTCCTGGTGGTCGCCTGCGCGGGGGCGGTGAGGGTCGTCCCCGCCACGACGGCGACAGCGCAGAGCGTGATGATGCGGAGCCGCATCCGTGCCTCCTAGTGAGCGCTTGTGACGCGAGATACGCGGTGGGCGCGCAGCGGGTTCAGCCGGCCCGGAAATATCGGCGGGCGAGTTTTCCCGTCCAGGGCGGGGGAGAAGGAGAGTCATGAACGTGTTGGGCATCGACATCGGCGGTTCGGGAATCAAGGGCGCCCCGGTCGACACCGAGGCCGGAGAGCTCGTCCAGGAGCGGTTGCGCATCGCCACGCCCCAGCCGGCCAAGCCCGAGGGGGTGGCCGAGGTGGTGGGCGAGATCGTCAAGCATTTCGACTGGGACGGCCCGGTCGGCGTCACCTTCCCCGGCGTCGTCGTCGACGGGGTCGTGCAGACGGCGGCCAACGTCCACCACTCGTGGATCGGCGTCGACGCCGCCGCGCTCTTCGGCGGCGCGACGGTGCTCAACGACGCCGACGCCGCCGGCATCGCCGAGATGACCTTCGGCAGGGGCCGCGACCAGAAGGGCACGGTGCTGATCCTGACCTTCGGCACGGGCATCGGCAGCGCCCTGTTCGCCGACGGCACGCTGGTCTGCAACACCGAGCTCGGCCACCTGGAGCTGCGCGGCAAGGACGCCGAGGAGCGCGCGTCGGCACGGGCCCGCGAGGAGCACGACCTGAGCTGGGAGAAGTGGGCCGAGCGGGTCGAGGAGTATCTCAGGCACGTGGAGATGTTGTTCTCGCCGGGCCTGATCGTGATCGGCGGGGGCGTGAGCAAGAAGGCCGACAAGTTCCTGCCGCACGTCACCCTCGACACCCCCGTGGTCCCCGCCGCCCTGCAGAACGAGGCCGGCATCATCGGCGCCGCCCGCCACGCCGCCACCACCGGGCCGGCGCGGTAGGGGCCGCCGCCGCGGTCCCGGCGCGGCCGGGAGCGCGGGCGGCGGTGCCGGGCGCGATATTGGGATGCGGGAGGCGGGCCGCGTCGGGCACCATGGGCCGTTGGCTCCGGGGCCACGGGGCTCAAATATCCTGAAAGCAGTATGGGAACGCCTTCGTTGTCCTCTCCGCTCGCCGACCTCCAGTCCCGCCTGCCCGAGCTCATGCCGCGCGACCAGCGGCGGCTGCGGCGCAGGCTCGACGGCATGCGCCGGGTCCGCTCCCGCGACGCCCGGGACAAGATCGTCACCGAGATCCTCGCCGACGTCGAGCGCGCCGAGCAGCGGCTGGCGCGCCGCCGCGAGGCCGTGCCGCAGGTCCGCTACCCGGAGAACCTGCCGGTCTCCCAGCGCAAGGACGACATCCTGGCCGCCATCCGCGACCACCAGGTGGTGATCATCGCGGGCGAGACGGGCTCCGGCAAGACGACCCAGATCCCCAAGATCTGCCTTGAGCTCGGGCGCGGCGTGCGCGGGCTGATCGGCCACACCCAGCCGCGCCGCATCGCCGCCCGTACCGTCGCCGAGCGCGTCGCCGAGGAGCTCGGCACCGAGCTCGGCGAGGTCGTCGGCTACAAGGTGCGCTTCACCGACCAGGCGAGCGACCGCACGCTGGTCAAGCTGATGACCGACGGCATCCTGCTGGCCGAGCTGCAGAACGACCGCATGCTCGACCAGTACGACACCCTGATCATCGACGAGGCCCACGAGCGCAGCCTCAACATCGACTTCATCCTCGGCTACCTCAAACAGCTCCTTCCGCAGCGCCCCGACCTCAAGGTCGTCATCACCAGCGCCACCATCGATCCCGAGCGCTTCTCCCGCCACTTCGGCGACGCGCCGATCATCGAGGTCTCCGGCCGCACCTACCCGGTCGAGGTCCGCTACCGCCCGCTGGCGGAGGACGACGACCAGACCGGCGGCATCGTCGACGCCTGCCGTGAGCTGGTCACCGAGGGCCCCGGCGACATCCTGGTCTTCCTGTCCGGCGAGCGGGAGATCCGCGACGCCGCCGACGCCCTGTCCAAGGCCGACTTCCGCAACACCGAGATCCTGCCGCTCTACGCCCGGCTCAGCGCCGCCGAGCAGCACCGCGTCTTCCAGCGTCACACTGGCCGCCGGATCGTGCTGGCCACCAACGTGGCCGAGACCTCGCTGACCGTGCCCGGCATCAAATACGTGGTCGATCCGGGTTTCGCCCGCATCTCCCGCTACAGCCACCGCACCAAGGTGCAGCGCCTGCCCATCGAGCCCATCTCGCAGGCCAGCGCCAACCAGCGCAAGGGCCGCTCGGGCCGCACCTCCGACGGCATCTGCATCCGGCTCTACGAGGAGGAGGACTTCCTCTCCCGGCCGGAGTTCACCGACCCGGAGATCCTGCGCACCAACCTGGCCTCGGTCATCCTGCAGATGACCTCGATCGGGCTGGGCGACATCGAGGCGTTCCCGTTCGTCGAGCCGCCCGACCGCAGGCAGGTCAAGGACGGCGTCAACCTGCTCCACGAGCTCGGCGCGTTCGACGCCCAGGGCAAGCTCACCGGAATCGGCCGCAAGCTGGCGAGCCTGCCGGTCGACCCGCGTCTCGGCCGCATGGTGCTGGAGGCCGAGAAGAACGGCTGCCTGCGCGAGGTCATGGTGATCGCCGCCGCCCTGTCCATCCAGGACCCGCGCGAGCGGCCGTCGGACAAGCAGCAGCAGGCCGACGAGAAGCACCGGCGCTTCGCCGACCCCGACTCTGACTTCCTGACCTACCTCAACCTGTGGAACTACCTGCGCGACAAGCAGAAGGAGCTGTCCTCCAGCGCCTTCCGGCGGTTGTGCAAGGCCGAGTTCCTCAACTACCTGCGGGTCCGCGAGTGGCAGGACATCTACAGCCAGGTCCGCCAGGCGCTCGGCGCCCAGCCCGGCAGCGCGCCCGCCGACCCCTACCAGGTGCACGTGTCGCTGCTGGTCGGGCTGCTGTCGCACATCGGCGTCAAAGACGTCATGGACAAGCAGCGCGCCGCCGACGGGCGGCGGCCGATGCAGGAGTACATCGGCGCGCGCAACGCCCGCTTCGCGATCTTCCCCGGCTCGGCCCTGGCCAAGAAGCAGCCGCAGTGGGTGATGTCGGCCGAGCTGGTCGAGACCTCGCGGCTGTGGGCCCGGGTCAACGCCAAGATCGAGCCCGACTGGGTCGAGCCGCTCGCCCAGCACCTGGTCAAGCGCACCTACTCCGAGCCCCACTGGGAGAAGAACCAGGGCGCGGTGATCGCCCTGGAGAAGGTCACCCTGTACGGCGTGCCGCTCGTGGTCGGCCGCAAGGTCAACTACGGCCGCATCGACCCCGACCTGTCGCGCGAGCTGTTCATCCGGCACGCCCTGGTCGAGGGCGACTGGGACACCCACCACCGCTTCCTCAAGGACAACCGGCGGCTGCTCGAAGAGGTCGAGGAGCTGGAGAACCGGGCCCGCCGCCGCGACATCCTGGTCGACGAGGAGGTCCTGTACGACTTCTACGACCAGCGCGTCCCGGCCGACGTCGTCTCGGCCAGGCACTTCGACTCCTGGTGGAAGAAGGCCGGGAAGGAGCAGCCGGAGCTGCTCACGTTCTCGCCGGAGATGCTGGTCAACGAGGGCGCCGACATCAGCGCCCGCGACTATCCCGACACCTGGAAGCAGCTCGGTCAGCGGATGAAGCTGACCTACCAGTTCGAGCCGGGCGCCAACGCCGACGGCGTCACCGTCCACGTGCCGTTGCAGGTGCTCAACCAGGTCAACTCCGACGGCTTCGACTGGCAGATCCCGGGCCTGCGCGAAGACCTGATCACCGCGCTGATCCGGTCGCTGCCCAAACACCTGCGCCGCAACTTCGTGCCCGCCCCCAACTACGCCAGGCAGGTGCTGGCCGGGGTCAGGCAGGGCGGCGAGCCGCTGCTGGAGGCCGTGGAGCGGGAGCTGCTGCGGCTCACCGGCGTCCGGGTGCCGCGCGAGGCCTGGCAGCTCGACCAGGTGCCCGACCACCTGCGCATCACCTATCGGGTGATCGACGAGCGCAAGCGCACGGTGGCCGAGGACAAAGACCTCGACGCGCTCAAGCGCCGGCTCGCGCCGCGCCTGCGCAAGACCCTGTCGGAGGCCGGCGACGACCTGGAGCGCACGGGCCTGCGCACCTGGAGCTTCGGCACCCTGCCCAAGGTGTTCGAGCAGGGCCGGATGAAGGGCTACCCGGCGCTCGTCGACGCGGGCGAGTCGGTCTCCGTCAAGATCTTCGAGACGGCCGCCGAGCAGCGCCGCGCCCACTGGCCCGGCACCCGCCGGCTGCTGCTGCTCAACGTCACCAACCCGGCCAGGTCGCTGCTCGGCGGCCTGTCCAACCAGGCCAAGCTGGCGCTGTCGCGCAGCCCCCACGGCGGCGCCGTCGCGCTGTTCGACGACGTCGTCAACGCGGCCGTCGACAAGCTGATGCTCGACCTCGGCGGCCCCGCCTGGGACCCGGCCGCGTTCGACCGCCTCTACCAGCACGTCCGGGCCGAGCTGCACGACACGGCGGCCGACGTGCTGGCCAAGGTCGAGCAGATCCTGAGCGTCTGGCACGCCATCGGCACCCGCCTCGACGGCCTGCGCGCGAGCGCCTCCACCGACGACGTGCGCGAGCAGCTGGGCAAGCTGGTCTTCAAGGGCTTCGTCACCGCCACCGGCAGCCGCCGCCTGCCCGACGTCCTGCGTTACCTGCGGGCCATCGAGCGGCGTCTCACCAAGCTCCCGGAGGAGCCCTGGCGGGACGAGGAGTGGATGGACCGCGTGCACAAGATCGAGGACGATTACCACGACCTGCTGGCGAGCCTGCACCCGGCCCGCCGGGGCGACCCCGACGTGACGGAGATCCGCTGGATGATCGAGGAGCTGCGGGTCAGCTTCTTCGCCCAGACCCTCGGCACCCCCACGCCGGTGTCGGAGAAGCGCATCGCCAAGGCGATGGAGAAGCTGCGGCCCTGAACCTCGGGGCGGCACACGGACGTACAGGGGGAGTGATGGTCAAGGCCGTCAAGGCCGTCGTGCTCGACGTCGGCGAGACGCTGATCGACGAGACGCGCATCTGGTCGCGCTGGGCCGAGCGGCTGGGGGTGAGCAGGTTCGTGCTCATGGGCGTGCTCGGCGGCATGGCGGCGCTCGACCGCTCCCACCGGGAGGCCTTCCAGCTCGTCCGGCCCGGTCTCGACGTGGAGGCGGAGATGGCCGCCTGGGAGCGCGACGACCCGGCCGGGCTGCGCAACCACTTCGACGGCGACGACCTCTACCCCGACGTCCGGGAGGCCCTGGCGGCGCTGCGCGCGGCAGGGTTCCAGGTGATCATCGCCGGCAACCAGCCCAGCCGGGCCTTCGACGCCCTGGTGGCGATGGACCTGCCGGTCGACTCGGTGCACACCTCCGAGGGCTGGGGGTTGTCCAAGCCCGCCCCCGAGTTCTTCGCCAAGGTGGCCTCGGTGGCCGGTCGCGAGCCGGGGGAGATCCTCTACGTCGGCGACCGGCTCGACAACGACGTGCTGCCCGCCGCCCGTGCGGGCATGCGCACGGCGTTGCTGCGCCGCGGCCCCTGGGGTTTCCTGCACGCCGAGCGCCCGCAGGCGAAGGCCGCCGACATGATCGTCGACGACCTGCACGCCCTGCTGCCCGCCCTGCGCCGGCTCACCTGAGGCCCACGGGGATGATCCGGATCAGGTGAGCCGCGCTGCGCCCGTGCGGGTCAGGTGAGCCGCGCGCGGCTTCTGCGGGTCAGGTGAGCCGCGCGTGGGCTTCTGCGGGTCAGATGAGCCGCGCGCGGGCTGCCGCGGGTCAGGTGAGGTCCTCGTCGGGGTCGATGCGCAGGGCGCGCTCCTCGGCCGACAGGTCCTCCCGGTCCGCGTCCCAGTCCACGCCGATGGCCTCGTCCTCGGTGTCGGGGTGGGCGCCCTCGTCGGGCTCGGTCAGGCGGTGCTCCTCGCGCGGGGCGCGGCGCGGGCGGTCGGGCAACTCCTGGCGCAGCCGCTCGTCGAGCGTGGCCTCGTGCTGGGGGTCGTCCTCTTTGACCTCGTGGTGCAGGCCGAGGTCGTCGGTCCACTCCCTGACCTCGATGTCCTGCTCGTCGGCCATGCCGAATCGGTCTGGAGGTAGTTCGCTCATACTGCGCCCTCTACCCACCGTACGGACCGGAATCCTACGACTTGGCCCGGCTTAGGGCCTCCTGTAGCTCATCCTTGTCCATCTGGGACCGTCCGAGGATGTCGGCCTCCTTGGCCTGCTCGTACAGCTCCGCCTTCGTGGGCCCGGCCGCGCCGCCGCCCTTCAGGGCCCGCAGCTCCTCCTCCCGGCGCTGCAGGAACGCCTTGCCCAGCTCGCGCAGCTCGGCCTCCTTGTGCTCCTCGACGCCGTGGTGGGCGTCCAGGCCGGGGTAGACGCGGTCCTCCTCGGCGCGGGCGTGCGCCGTCAGCAAGAGCGCGCAGCTCGGCCCGCCCGGTCAACGTCCGATCGCGGCGCCGACCAGGGAGCGGGGGTCGGCGGCGCCGGCCAGCATGCCGTCGGGGCGCACGTCGATGAGGTGGGCGTGGCCGAAGGAGCCGCCGTACGGCAGCGTGCGCACCGGGTGGCCGAGCACGGTCAGGCCGTCGGCCCAGGTCGTGCCCTCCTCCAGGTCGAGCACGGCGTCGTCGGGGGCGTCCCAGGTGTCGAAGCCGTTGCCGCCGCCCAGCCGCCAGCGCGGCGCGGCGAGCGCCTGGCCGGGCTCCTCGCCGTGGCGCAGCAGGCGGGTGATGATCTGGGCCAGGATCTGCGGCTGGGCGTCGCCGCCCATCGTGCCCACGACCGTGCGCAGCCCGCCGCCGGGACGGGTGATCAGCGCGGGGGCCAGGGTGTGCGGCGGACGGCGGCCGGGGCCGTACTCGGCCGGGTGGCCGGGACGCAGCGAGAAACCGATGCCGCGGTTGTGGAGGTTGATCCCGGTACGCGGCTCGAAGAGCATGCCGCCGAACCCCGACGCGTTCGACTGGATCAGCGACACCCCCATGCCGTCGCCGTCGACCGCACACAGGTACGTCGTGTCACCGTCGGCGGACGGCGCCCGCAGACGGCTGCGCCTGACCGGGTCGACCAGGGCCCGGCGGCGGGCGATCTCGCCGGGGTCGAGCAGGTCCTTGGCGTCTTCGTGCAGCAGGTCGAGCCGGTCGTGCCCGGCGGCCCTGGCGGCCTCCGACAGCAGGTGGGCCCAGGCCGGATGGCGCGGCGAGCCGGGCAGGTCGAGCCCGTCGAGGACGGCCAGGGACATCAGCAGCAGGTAGCCCTGGGAGTTGGGCGGCATCGACCACACGTCGTGGCCGAAGGCGCGCACCCGCAGCGGCTCGACCCAGTCCGCGCCGGGGACGGCCAGGTCGGCGGCGGTGTACTCGCCCGCGCCGAGCTCGATCAGGCCCTGCCCGAACTCGCCGAGGTAGAAGCCGTCGCGGCCGCCGTCGGCCACCGCCTGGAGCGCGCGGGCCACGCCCGGACGGGTGACGCGATCGCCGGCCCGGCGTACGGAGGCGAAGTCGCCGCCGCCCGGCCGCGCGGCCGCCGTACGGGCGCCCGGGACCAGTAGCGGCGAGGCGGGGAAGCCGTCGCGGGCCAGCGCGATCGCGGGCCGCAGCAGCTCGGCCATGGGCAGGCGGCCGTGCCTGGCGTGCAGGGCGAGCCACCCGTCGACGCAGCCGGGCACCGGCACGGACCGGATGTCGTGCAGGTGCGGCATGCGGGTGTGCCCCTCGGCGCGCAGCCGGGCGGGGTCGGCGCCGGACCCGGCGCGGCCGGAGGCGTTGAGCGCGGTCACCGTGCCGGGAACTGTGCCGGTGACTGTGTCGGCGACTGTGCCGGTGGCCGTGCCGTCGTGGACGAGCGCGAACAGGTCTCCGCCGAGCCCGCACATGTGCGGCGCGACCACGGCGAGCACGGCGTTGGCCGCGATCGCCGCGTCGGCCGCCGAACCGCCGCGGTCCAGCGCGCCCACCCCGGCGGCCGAGGCCAGGTGGTCGACGGTGCAGACCATGCCGTTCGGGGCGTATCTGGTGTTGTGCACGTGAAGAGACTAAGCCCGTTCCGGGGCCAGACGGTGCTCCAGACGGCGCTCCAGGCGCGGCCGGAAGGCCGCCTGACGGACGGTCCGGCCGGACAGGCGGGCCAGCACGAGCGCCGCGAGCAGCGTCGCGGCCACGCACGACACGCCGCCGATGCCCAGCGACAGGCGCGGCCCGAACGCGTCGCTCAGCCACCCGAGCAGCGGCCCGCCGATCGCGCCCGCCCCCGCGCTCACCATGCCCAGCGCGGCGATGACCCGCCCGCGCATCGCGTCGGGGCTGTCGAGCTGCGCCCGCGCCGAGACCGTGGTGTCGATGATCACCGCGCCCGCCGCGATCGGCAACATCATCGTGGCGAACGTCCCCAGAGCGGGCATCAGGCCGCTCAGCGTCTGCGCGACCCCGGTCAGGAACGCGGTGATCAGCAGTAGCCGGATCGTCAGGTGCGGCCGGGCGGCGGCCAGGAAGCCGCCCACGACCGTGCCGGCGGCGAACACGCTGGACAGCAGGCCGTACCCGGCGGCGCCGGCCGCCAGCGGGCCCGCGCTCATGGCGGCCATGGTGACCTGGTAGTTGCGGCCGAGGCTGCCCAGCACGAGCGAGAGCGCCAGCATCACGAGCAGCCAGGGGGTGCGCAGCACGTACCGCAGGCCGGCCGCGACCGCGCCGGGCTGCCGCTCGGAGCCGGCGAGCCGGTGGAACTCGGCGCGCCGCATGAGCGCGACGGCCGCGATCACGACGAAGAAGGTGGCCGCATTGAGCAGGAAGAGCCCGCCGTTACCGGTCAACGGCAGCAGCACGCCGGCCAGGCTCATGCCGAGGATGCGTCCTGTCGAGTTCAGGATCGAGCCGAGCGCCATGGCGTTGGGCAGGTCGGCCGGCGGCACCACCTCGGCCCCGAACCGTCCGAGCGCGGGCCCGCCGAGCGCGGAGACCACGCCGCCCGCCAGCGCCACCGCGTAGATCGGCACGACGGAGTCGCCGCCGGAGAAGGCGATCACCGCCAGGACGGCGGCCAGCGCGGCCTGCGCGAGCTGCGCGGCGACGACGACGGGCCGGGTGGGCAGCCGGTCGGCCAGCGCCCCGCCCCACATGCCCAGCAGCAACGTCGGCAGCGCCTGCATCACCAGGCTGAGCCCCACGCTGGTGGCCGACCCCGTCATGGTGAGGATCAGCCAGTTCACCCCCAGGACCTGCATCCAGGTGCCGGTGACGGACACGATGTCGGCTCCCGCCCAGAGCCGGTAGTTGTGGTGGCGCAGGGCGCGGAAGGTGGAGGAGCGCGGTGGCAAGACTGGTCCTAGCCTCGGTACGGGGAAACGCGGGAGTCAACGCGCGGCACGATCGCGACGATTCCGATTTGCCCGAAATGTGAGGTAAGACACGGTTAAAATAGGTTTAGCGTGAAAAATTAGACCAGTTCGAGCGGGCGGTCCCTGTCCACCAGGGCCGCGTAGTGGCCGCCGAGCGCCATCAGCTCGTCGTGGGTGCCGCGCTCGACGACCTTCCCGTGGTCGAGCACGACGATCTGGTCCGCGTCGCGGACGGTCGACAGGCGGTGGGCGATCGTGATCGTCGTCCGCCCCTGCGCCAGCGTGTCCAGGGCTTCCTGGACGGCTCGCTCGGTCTGGGTGTCGAGGGCGCTGGTGGCCTCGTCGAGGATCAGCACCGGCGGGTTGCGCAGCAGCGTGCGGGCGATGGCCAGGCGCTGCTTCTCGCCGCCGGAGAACCGGTAGCCGCGCTCGCCCACCATCGTGTCGTAGCCGTCGGGCAGCGAGGCGATGTGGTCGTGGATGCGCGCGGCCCGCGCCGCCGCCTCCAGCTCCTCGTCGGTGGCCGCCGGACGGGCGAAGCGCAGGTTGTCCGCGATCGAGGCGTGGAACAGGTACGTCTCCTGCGAGACCACCCCGACCACCTCGCTCAGCGTCTCGAACGTCAGGTCGCGCACGTCCACGCCGTCGATGGTGACCCGGCCGCCGGTCACGTCGTACAGGCGGGGGAGCAGGTAGCTGAGGGTGGTCTTGCCCGAGCCGGTCTCGCCCACGACGGCCAGCGTCGTGCCCGCGGGGACGGTGACGTCGACGGCGTGCAGGGTGCGCTCGTCCTCGTAGGCGAAGTCGACGCGCTCGAAGCGCACCTCGCCGCGTACCCGGTCGAGGGTGCGGGTGCCGGGGTGGATGTCCACCGACAGGTCCAGGTACTCGAAGATGCGGCCGAACAGCGCCAGCGAGCTCTGCACCTCGACGCCCAGCCGCAGCAGCGACACGGTCGGCCGGAACAGGCTCGACTGCAGCGTGGTGAAGGCCACGAGGGTGCCGACGGAGATGATGCCGGTGTAGCCGACGGCCCAGTAGATCAGGGCGGGCATCGCGGCCATGATGATCTGGATCGACGACTGCCGCCAGCGTCCGGCCATGCTCGTCCGTACGCCGAGCTCGGCCAGCTCGTCGGAGGCGCGGCCGAACCGGTCGGTCAGCTCGGCGGAGCGGCCCATCGTCCGGCCCAGCAGGACGCCGCTGATCGACAGCGACTCCTGGACCATCGAGGAGATCACGGCGAGCTTGCGCTGCCGTTCGTTGGTGATGCGCTTGCGCTCGGCGCCGACCTTCCTGCTGATCCACACGAACACCGGCAGCAGCAGCAGCGAGATGACCGTCAGCCGCCAGTCGAGGGCGAGCATCGCCACGATCGTGGCGATCACGGTGGTGAGGTTGGAGATGATCGAGGTCGCGGTCGAGGTGACGACCGACTGCATGCCGCCGATGTCGTTGGCGATGCGCGACTGCACCTCGCCCGTCTTGGTGCGGGTGAAGAAGGCCAGCGACATGCGCTGGAGGTGGGAGTAGACCGAGATGCGCAGGTCGTGCATCACCCGCTGGCCCACGGTGGTGGAGATGAGCGTCTGCAGCACGTCGAACACGCTCGTGGTGACCGCGACCGCGATCATGCCGAGCGCCAGCAGCGTGAGCAGCAGCGCGTCGCGGGACGGGATCGCCACGTCCAGCACCTCGCGCAGCAGGAACGGCGAGGCCAGCCCGACCAGGGACGACAGCAGGATGAACGCGCCCACCAGGACCAGCCGGCCGCGGTAGGGGGTGAAGAGTCCGATGATGCGCCGCAGCGGCGCGCGTGGTTCGTCGGCCAATAGGAGGCCTCCTTTCGGATGTCCACTCAAACAGAGGTTAACTCATAATTGTTCCGGCTAAAATCGTCGGTATGGGAGAGAAGGAGCTCGCGGAGCTCTTGCACCTGGTCAGCAGGCGTCTGCGGCACGGATACGTGCACCGGCTGGTGCCGCTCGGGCTCAATCCGGGGCAGGCGCGGGCGTTGCGCGTGCTGGGCGAGGCCGGCCGGCCGCTGCGGATGGTGCAACTGGCCGACGAGCTGCGGATCGTCCCGCGCTCGCTGACGCCCGTCGTGGACGCGCTGGAGGAGGCCGGGCTGGTGCGCAGGGAGGTCGATCCGGCCAACCGCCGCTCGACGCTCGTCGTGATCACGGACGCGGGCCGGGCCATGGCCGAGCGGGCCAGGGACGCGCGCAGGGAGGCCGGCGAGGGCCTGTTCGCGGTGCTGTCCCAGGAGCAGCGCGACCAGCTCAGGGATCTGCTCGGCGCGGTGGACGGCCAGTTCCGGTGACCACGCCGTCGATGACCGTGCTCGGGGAAGGGCGGCCGGTTCAGGTGAGCGCGCCGCCGATGACCGTGGCCAGACAGGGCGGCTGGGTCATCAGGGCCGAGTACGGGTAGTGTCCGCGGGCGTCGAAGACGGCGAAGTCGGCCCGGCTGCCCGGCCCGAGCGAGCCGATCCGGCCCGGCCCGGCGTCCAGGCCCAGTGCCCGCGCCCCGCCCAGCGTCGCGGCCTCGACCAGGCGGCGGTCCAGCCCCCGCACCCGCAGTCCCAGCTCCCTGGCCCGTCGCCGGACCCCGGCCGCGAGCCCGAGCAGGTCACCGGCCGGGGCGAGGCCGTCCAGGGGGCGGCTGCCCAGGGCGAGGGGGTTGCCCTCCTCCAGGAGGGTCAGCACGTCGGCGGCCTGCTCCTGTCCCGGCGGGCAGATCGCGACCACGCTGCGGCGCAGGCGCAGCAGCTTGCGCTCGCCGGGGTCGAGCGGCCGGGCGCAGGCCACGTGGCAGTGGGGGCCGAGCGCGCCGGCCTCGTCCAGGGCCATGGGGGAGTGCCGGTCCAGCCCGGCCAGCAGCCGCAGGCCGAACGTCCTGGCCAGCACGGCGACGTCCTCCAGCACCTGCGGGTCGCGGGTCCGGGCCGCGATGCCGACCGGGCACGGCCGGTCCACCTCGCGCAGGGCCGTGATCAGTGCGTCCCGGTCGTGCTCCTCCCACTCCCGCTCGCCGGCGCTGGACGCCTCGACGTACGAGACGCCGGGAACGCCCGCGACATCGGCGGGGTCGGCCACCACGGCGGCCCGCGTGGTGACTCCGGGGCTGACTCCGGGGCCGACGCCGGGGCCCGGCGGCGGCGGCGCGCAGCAGGCGTCCACCAGCCCGGCCACGATCATGCCCGGCCAGCGGACCTCCTCCGCGACGCGGAAGCGGGACAGCAACTCGGCCCGCGAGCCCACCTGGAGCACCCGCCCGCCCCTGATCACCACCGTCCCGTCGCGCACGGGCTCGGCGCAGACCGGCAGCACCAGCGGAGCGGAGTGCGCCACGACCGGCGAGGGCGCACGCCTGCCCGGAAACGGCCCCGAAACCGACCCCGAAACCGACCCGCGAACCGGCCCCGAAGCCCGTCCCGCACCCGGACCTGGAACCCGCGCAGCACGCTTCGCACCCGCCATCGGCGCTCCCGTCGGATTTGCCCTTTTGGCATTAAACGCGAGCGGCGGCGGCGAAGGCAATCAGTCGCCGCGGGCGTCCCGGGGCTGGTAGCGGCCGGACAGCCGGGCCAGTTTCAGGCCGAGGTGCAGGGCCAGCCGCTCGCCGCCGTCCTTGAGGTCCGTACGCGCCAGCTCCTCCACCCGCTGCAGCCGGTAGTACAGCGAGGTGCGGTGCAGCCGCAGCGCCCGGGACGTCGCCACCGCGCTGCCCGCCAGGTCCAGGTACGTCTCCAGCGTCTCCAGCAGCGGCAGGTACTGCTCGTCGGCCAGCAGCCCGTCGAGCCCGGGATGCACCTCCTGGTCCGCGAGCTGGGTGAGCATCCGGTAGACGCCGAGCCGGGCCCACTCGGCCGACCGCCCGAGCCCCGGCACCCGCGCAGTCACCTCCGCCGCGTGCCGGGCCTCCGCGTACGACCCGGCCGCCTCCGCCAGTTCCAGCCGGGTACGCCCGACCCCCACCACCACGGGCACCGGCATGGCCGCGTGCAACTCGTCGGGCGGGACCGGAGGCCCGGCGGTGAGCAGCACGGCGTGGTCGTAGCGCACCAGGTGCAGCGGGTGGTGGCCGCTGAGCCGCCGGCGCAGCGCCAGCAGCCCCTGTTCGAGTGCCAGGCGCAGCCCCTCGTCGGGCTCGGCCGAGCGGGGCCGGGCCACCAGCACGGTCACCGGCTGGCCCTGCGGGAACGCGCCCGCCTCGATGAGCTGCCTGGCCGCGTCCCGCTCGCCGCGCAGCAGCCCGGTGACCGCCTCCAGCTCCCGGTGGGAGGCCAGCCCGGTCGCCAGGCTCTCGTGGAACAGCGCGAGCGCCAGCCCGGGGACGGCCGCCGCCGCCTCGGCCACCTTCTCGTCGGACATGGCCGGTCCGGCGTCGATGAACCACAGGAAGCCGAGCAGGCCGTCGGCGTGCCGCAACGGGACGCACACGCGCGGCAGCAGCCCGAGGTGCGGCGCGCCGGCCGTGCGCAGCGGGGCCTGCGCCTCGTGCACGCCGGCCGCCCGCAGCCACTCGCGCACCTCCGGGGTGGTGTGCCGGCGCAGGATGGAGTCGCGGCGGATGTCGTCCATGGCACCGTTCTGCTCGCTGTAGGCGATCACGCGCTGCACGCGGTCCTCCAGCAGCAGGGGACGCCCGAGGCGCACGGCGAGGTCGTCCACGATCCGCTGGAGATCCGCCACTGCTCCACCTAGGTCACGCTGGACATTTCGACAAATGTCGGAAGGGTTGCTACACGTCTTCCCTACAGCTGATCGGTGATCTCCGTCAATAACGTCTATACCGTCAATCCGTGAATGCCCCGAAGAAGCTGCTGAAGGGTTTGCTGGCGGCCATCGTGCTGTTCCCGGTGAGCCTGATGGCGACCCCTGCTTCCGCAGCACCCCCCACCGTCGATCCCGAGTACCCCTGGCGGCAGAACCACTGGCCGCAGACCCAGCCCTGGCAGCAGGACGAATCGGCCGACGCCCAGACGTTGCGCGCCCGTCCTCCCGGCGGCCTCACGCCTCTCGACCCGCAGAACTGGGAGAACCCCGACCACATGACGTGGGCGGACTACAAGAAGCCCCCGGGCACCAACTGGAACGACCCGGCCGTCAAGGGCTCCAAGCGCACCTTCAAGGGCGCGCTGGTGCTGCTCGACTACCCCAACCAGGCGTTCGTCGTCACCCAGCCCAAGGGCTCGACGATCTACGCCAACCCGAGCGCCGAGGCCCATGACGTCCCGCGCGACCAGGTGGCCAAGTTCTACCAGGACTTCCTCAACACCCCGAACACCCTCAACAAGGGCCACACCATCCACGAGTACTGGATGGAGGACTCCGGCGGCCGGTACGGCGTCGAGCTGACCGGGTTCGGCCCGTACACGATGCCGGGCAAGGACCACGAGTACGCGCTGGAGCCCGGCTTCAACGGCACCTCGGGCTGCCCGGCGGGCGACACCTGCAACAAGAACCTGCGCACCGACGGCCACAACGCCTGGATCAACGCCGTCGGCGAGGACGTCGCCAAGCAGTACGACTTCGTCTTCTACCTCAGCGCCGGCCAGGACGAGTCGTCCACCTGGCAGGAGTTCGGGATGATGAAGTTCCCGACCAAGGAGGACGTGCCCGACGAGTGGGGCCCGCCCGACCCGGCCCTGCCCAACTGGCTGAAGACGCGCTACGTCGAGTGGTCCTCCTGGCAGGCGGCCTCCAACTTCTGGCCCAACGCCAACATCGGCGTCGACTCCGTCCAGGCCGAGAGCTCCGGCATGGCGGTCTACGCCCACGAGTTCAGCCACATCCTCGGCGTGCTGGACAACTACAACAACCCGTACGGGGTGCCGCCGGTCCGGGCGTACACCGGCGTCTGGGAGATGCTCAGCCGCGGCAGCTTCAACGGCCCCGGCGGGCCGCACTCCCGCTGGCTGATCCCGCCCACGGCGGGCGCGTCCATGGGCGCCCAGCACATGCTGCGCAACAAGCTCAAGCTCGGCATGGTGGACGAGCAGAACGTCCTGCGCCTGTCGCGTGAGGCGCTCGACGAGTCCGGCCTGGTCACGGCCAAGATCCTGGCCCGCGCCGTGCGGCCGGGGCAGGACGACCTGTCGGGCGTCAACATCTCCTTCGACGCCCCCGGCGACAAGAGCACCTGCTCGGCGACCGACCCGCTGTGCGACCGCGGCGGCTACCAGAACTACACGGTCGAGGTCGTGGACCGGATGGGCTCCGACTCCTTCACCCCCGACTCCGGCGTGCTGCTGGCCAAGACCAAGAACGAGGACCGGGCGCCGTTCGAGTGGGTGATCGACGCCAACCCGCAGGACATCGGCATGACCGACTACGTGATGCCCGACGGGACCAAGGTGCCGATCACCGTCGGCGACTACCGCCAGCTCTCCGACGCCCTCTTCCACGCCGGGACCGACTCCGGCAGCGAGTACGAGTACGTGGACCAGGCCAACCGCCTGCACTTCTACGTCACCGACCTCAAGCGCAACCGGAACGGCGAGCTGTCCTACACCGTCGCCATCCGGTCGCTGGACGGCTCGGGCCCGCAGAAGCGCGGCGTGCGGGTGCTGCCCGCGGCCGGCGTCCCCACCGGCAAGAACGTCTCCACCTGCACGTTCCCGGTGTTCAACACCGGCAAGGCGGCCCCCGCCCAGGGGCAGCACCCCGAGGACGTCAGCGCCTACCTCAACTCCGACGTCTACCGGGTCAAGGCCGAGGTGCAGGGCAAGGGCTGGACCGCCCAGGTGCCCAACGCCCTGGCCTCCGTCGCCTTCGGCAAGCAGGCGCCGGTGACGGTCAACGCGGTGCGCGCGCCCGGCGGCGACCGTCTGGCCCGGGTCAAGCTCACCGCCGTCTCGGAGAGCGACCCGACCAAGACCGCCACGGCCACCTGTCACGTGATCGGCCTTTAGCGGAACGATGGGGCACGGCTGGCGCTCGCCGTGCCCCATCGGCTTGAATCACCCCCGGAAGGGGGTGTTCGGTGCCGGGAAACTTACCGGACAAACCGCGACGTAAGCGGGTGACGTGGGCGGCGCCCGTCTCGGCGGGGCTCGCGGCCGCCGCCGCCAGTGTGCTGGCCGCCTCGCTGGAGTGGGACATCCCGCCCACCGCCAAGATCGGCGTGACGCTCGCGGCGGCGCTGCTCGTCGGCGTCACCACGTGGGCCACCACCGAGGCCACGCCCCGGCGGCGCGCCGCGCCCGCGCCCGAGCCCGGCGTGCGGCCGCCCGACCAGTGGCCGCCCGTGCCCGAGCACTTCACCGGGCGCGCCGACTCCCTCGCCACCCTGCGCGAGATCTTCGCCGCCCGCCGGAAGTCCTCCGACCTGTCCCCGCCCCTGGTCGTCTCCGTGTACGGCCGCGGCGGCGTCGGCAAATCGGCGCTGATGACCCGGTTCGGGCAGGAGGTCGCCGACTGGTTCCCCGACGGCCGGCTGCACGCCGACCTGCGCGGCGGCGTCGACGCCCCGGTACGCCCCGAGGAGGTGCTGATCGGCTTCCTGCGCGGCCTGGGCGTGCGCCTGGCCACCGACCCCGGCGGCCTCGACGAGCTGCGCACCCTCTGGCTGACCTGGACCAAGGGCCGCAAGATCCTCATCGGCCTGGACAACGCCCACGACGCCGCCCAGGTCAAACCGCTGATCCCGGCCGAGCCGGGCTGCGCGGTGCTGGTCACCTCGCGCTCCCCGCTGTTCCTGGACGGCACCCACGACACCCGGCTCGGCGTGTTCACCGAGGCGCAAGGCGTGGAGCTGCTGGCCCGGCTGGCCGGCGGCGCGCGGGTGGTGGACGACCTGGAGTCGGCCAAGGAGATCGTCCGGCTCTGCGACCACCTGCCGCTGGCGATCAACATCTGCGGCGGCCGGCTGGCCACCCGCGAGCAGTGGACCCTGCGCGAGATGGCCGGGCGGCTGAGCGACGAGCGCCGCCGTCTCGACCAGCTTGAGGTGGCGCAGGGTGTGGACAAGAGCGTGCGGGCCTCGGTGCAGCTCAGCTACGACGACTGCACCGGCATCCAGCGCCGCCTGCTGCGCCTGCTCAGCGCGCTGCCCGCGCCCGACGTGCCCGGCTGGGTGGCCGGCGAGCTGCTCGACATCTCCGGCCTGGACGGCGCCGACCAGCTCGAAGCGCTGATCGACGCCCAGCTCGCCGAGTGCTCCGGCACCGACCAGACCGGCGCGATGCGCTACCGCCTGCACGACCTGGTCCGGGTGTTCGGCGCCGAGCTGGCCGGCCAGGACGAGGAGGAGCGCCGCAGGGCCGCCGTCGAGCGCGTCCTGCACGGTTACCGCCGCCGGGCCGAGGAGGCCGCCCAGAACCGCTGGCCGCAGGACTGGAGCAAGGGCGGCCGGCGCGCCGACGCCGAGGGCCAGCTCGGGGCGGGCGACTGGCTCAACGCCGAGCGGCTGTCGCTGCTCGCCATGATCAACCTGGCCGCGCAGCTCCGCCTCTGGGAGCTGACCTGGGGGCTGGCCAGGGCGTTCTGCTCGTTGTGCCACTCGCTGCGGGCCTACTGGGCCGACTGGGCGGACGTCGCCGACATCGGCTGCGAGGCGGGCCGGCGTACCGGTGACCGGCGCGCGCTGGCCATCGCGCTGCTGAACAGCGCGATCGTGCGCGGCGGCATGGGCCTGCGCGAGCGCGCTCTGCGCGAGGCCGAGCAGGCGCTGGAGATCTTCGGCGACCTCGGCGAGACCTGGTGGGCGGCGCGGGCCATGCGCACGGTCGGCATGACCCTGATCAGCGGCGGGCACCTCGACCGCGCCCAGGACTACCTGATCGGGGCGATCACCGCGTTCAAGGGCGAGGACGACCTGTGGTGGATGGCCCGCACCCAGCGCAACCTGGCCGAGATGCGCATGGCGGAACGCCGTCCCGAGGAGGCCCGCGACCTGCTCGAAGACGCCCTGGAGATCTTCCAGCGGGCGGGCAACCGCTACTCCGAGGCCCAGACCCTGCGCGTCTACGGCGAGGTGCTGGCCGCCCAGGCGCGCGGCGAGCGCCGGGCCGGCGACCACCGGGCCTCCGACGCCCTGTTCGTCAGGGCCGGGTTCAGTCTCGACCGGGCGGCCGAGATGTTCCGGCAGCGCGGCGAGCTGTGGGAGGAGGCCCGCTGCCTGCGCGCCGCGGGCGAGGTGGGCGATCCGGCGGGCGGGCTGCGCGAGCTGGAGTACGTCCGGCGGGCCGAGGAGATCCTGGTGGCGCTCGGCGACTCGTGGGGGGTGGCGCGCACCGCGGTGTCGGCCGGGCGCGCGCTGGCCCGGCTGGGCCGGATCGAGGAGTCCGAGCACGAGCTGCGCCGCGCCGTACGCGGCTTCCAGGAGCTGGAGGACCGCTGGTGGATGGCCAGGAGCCTGCGCTACCTCGGCGAGGCGCACCTCGACGCGGGCGGGCCGGACGCGGCGGTCGGGCCCCTGGAGCAGGCCAGGGAGATCTACCGCAGCCTGGGGAACGAGGCGGGCATGCGCCGCACCCTGGAGCTCCTGCGGCAGGCCCGGCCCTGACCGTCCGCGGGGGTCAGGAGTCGCGCAAGGGATGCCACTGCGGGCCGGTCGCGCCGCGCTCGTGCCGGTCGTGCGGGCCGGTCGCGCCGCGCTCGTGCCGGTCACGCGGGCCGGTCGCGCCGCGGGCGCCGCGGTCGTGCCCGCCGGTGCGGGGGCCGAGCGCGCCGGTGCCGTAGGCGTCGCTGAAGGGGCTTCTCAGCAGCTCGCCCGCCGCCTGCCTGGCCTGCAGCACGCTCTCCTCGAACAGCTTGCGCACGTGGGCCGCCTGGTCGGACAGCTCCCTGATGCGCTCGTGCGCCAGCTCGTCCCGTACGGTGTCGGCGAGGAGCTGCTGGTACTCGGGGGTCTTGGCGGCCAGCGCCTCCAGGCGTCGGTGCGCGTGGTACACCTTGTCGGCCTTGAGCACCTGCTTGGCGTACTTCTCCAGATGGCGTACGCGGTGCGAGAGCGAGGTCCAGGCGGCGTCGAGGGCGCTGGTGTACGGCTTGAAGGCGTCCTCCATGCCCGGCGGCAGCTCGCGCGGGATGAGCCTGCCCTGCTCGGCGTGCATCGACGACAGCCGCCGCAGCCGGTGGGCGATCTGCCAGACCTCCTCGGGCAGCGACACCTGGTTCTCCACCGAGTCGATCAGACCGGCCTTGTGCACCTTGGAGTTGAGCACGGCCGTGGCCGCGTCCTGGGCGCGGCGCAGCAGCACCTGGCAGGGATGGTCGAGGTCCTCGGGCAGCACGTAGCGGTCGGCGTGGGTGGTGGCGAGACGTAGCCGTCGTTTGACGATCCGGTGGGAGCTGTCCAGCGCCATCCACCGGATCAGGGCGATCAGCCCCATGCCGAGCCCGGCCACGAAGACGGCCTCGGGCTCGCCGGTCACGATCAGGACCATCACCAGCAGGGCCGGAAGCGCGAAGAGCAGGGCGGGGCTGAAACTGGGATCCATCCGCCTGCCGGAACGGGCCATGTGAAGGATGTGCGGGCTCGACCGCAATTCGACCGAGACGTCCGGGGGCAGCGATGGATCGATCACCAGCCGGGGAGGCAGCGCGCGTGGATCCATACGTTCATGCTGCGTTATGAACTAGGAATCTGCTCATGATTGGCCGACATATAAGGTCGAAGTAATGGATGAGATGACAAGATGGATCGATCTGGAAGGCGCCGTCAACGTACGTGACCTGGGCGAACTTCCCACCCGTGACGGCGGGCTCACCCGCCGCGGCCGGATCTTCCGAGCCGACAACCTGCAGGGCCTCACCCCGGCGGACGTGTCGCTCCTGGTGGGCGAGCTGAACCTGCGCCACGTCGTGGACCTGCGCTCGACCGCCGAGGTCAACCTGGAGGGCCCCGGCCCGCTCACCCGGGCGCCGGAGGTGACCCACCACCACCTGACGCTGTTCGCCGAGGGCGGCAGGCACACCGACGTCGAGGCCGACTCCATCGACGGCGACCGCGTGCTGCCCTGGCAGGAACGGGAGGTCGACGAGGAGCTGCGCGTGACCGGCTTCTACTTCGGCTACCTGCGCGACCGTCCGGACGCCGTCGTGGCGGCCCTGCGCGCCATGGCCCTCGACGACGGCGCCGCGCTGGTGCACTGCGCGGCGGGCAAGGACCGCACCGGCGTGCTCTCGGCGCTGGCGCTGGAGGTCGCCGGGGCCACCCGCGAGGCCATCGTGCAGGACTACGTGGCCACGGGCGAGCGCCTGGAGCTGATACTCAAGCGCCTGCGCGCCAGCGACACCTACCGGGACGACCTCGACTCCCGCCCGGCCGACGACCACCGGCCCCGGGCCCGCTACATCGAGCAGTTCCTCAAGGTGCTGGACGACCGCTTCGGCGGCCCGATGGGCTGGCTGCGCGGCCACGGCTGGACCGACGCCGACGACGCCGCCCTGCGCGCCCGCCTGCGCGACTGATCAGCCCAGCTGCCAGCCCAGCTGCCAGCCCAGCCGTCAACCCAGGTGGACGACCATGCGCTGGGCGGCCGACAGGCGGGCGGCCTCGATGACGGCCAGCGTGTCGATCGAGCCGCGCGGGTCCACCGGCGGCGGCGCGCCCTCGCGCAGGGCGCGTTCCACCCCGCGGTAGAAGTCCAGGTACGCGCCCGGCTCGGTGGGAACGGGCCGGGCGTCGTCGTCGGTGCCGAGCAGGCCCCAGCGGCTCTCCTCGTCCGCGCCGAAACCGGGGGAGTCCGGGGTCAGGCCCGCCCGCAGGCGCTCCTCCTGCACGTCCATGCCGTGCTTGACGTACGCGGCCGCCGAGCCCAGCACCCGCAGCCGCGGCCCGAGCCGGGCCGCCACCGAGCTGGCCCACAGGTGGGAACGCACCCCGCCCGCGTGCCGCAGCGCGATGAACGTGTCGTCGTCGGAGGCCACGCCCTGCCGCCGGACATCGCTCTCGCAGTAGACCTCGTGCGCCGGGCCGAACAGCTGCAGCGCCTGGTCGACCAGGTGGCTGCCCAGGTCGTAGAGCAGGCCGCCGATCTCCTCCGCGCCGCCGGTCTCCCGCCAGCCGCCCTTGGGCACCGGCCGCCAGCGCTCGAACCGCGACTCGTAGCGCAGGACCTCGCCGAGCCGCCCCTCGGCGATCAGCCGCCGCACGGTGAGGAAGTCGCCGTCCCAGCGCCGGTTCTGGAACACGGTCAGCATGACGCCGGCCTGCTCGGCCAGCCGCACCAGCTCGCGGGCCTCCTCGGCGGTACGGGCGACCGGTTTGTCCACGACGACGGGCAGGCCCTCGGCGAGCGCGGCGGCGGCCATGCTCACGTGCGTGCGGTTGGGGGAGGCGACCACCACGAGGTCGCTGTGCTCCCACAGCTCACGCACGTCCGGCACGCCGGCCGCGCCGTACCGGTGGGCCACCTCGGCCTGCCGCTCCGGATTGCGCGTCACGACCGCGGACAGGCGCAGGCCCGGAGTGGCGTGGACGAGCGGCGCGTGGAAGTACGCCCCCGCGGTGCCGTATCCGATCAGGCCGACCCGGATCTCGCTCATCCGCCCAGGTTAGCCGGTACGGCCCGGCCCGCCCGTCACTCGTCGTCGCGTTCGGCCAGGAAACGTTCGAACTGGGCGGCCAGCTCGTCGCCGGTGGGCATCGGGGTCGTCTCGGCCATCAGGTTCTGCCGCTCCGCGCCGCCCGCGAACGCGTCGTACTGCTGCTCCAGCCCGCTGATGGCGGTCGACAGCTCCGAGGACGCCTGGATCTGCTCCTCGATCTCCGCCGTCGTACGGTGGGCCGCGTCGCGCAGCGCCTCCATCGGGAACACCAGGCCGGTGCCCCGCGTCACCGCCTCCAGCCCGGTCACCGCCGCCGTCGGGTACTCCGCCTGCGACAGGTAGTGCGGCACGTGCACCGCGTACCCGACCGCGTCGTGCCCCTGCGCGCCCAGCCGCAGCTCCAGCAGCGCGGCCGCGCTCCCCGGGACCTGGACGCGGCCGAAGGCGCTGGTCTGGGAGTTGATCAGCTCGGGGCGGCTGGCGTGCATGGTGATGCCCAGCGGACGCGTGTGCGGCACCGCCATCGGGATGCCGTGCAGCGTGACGATCTTGCTCACCTTCAGCCGTTCCAGCAACTCTCCCACCGCGCGGGTGAACAGCTCCCATTCCCGGTCCGGCTCCGGGCCGCTCATCAACAGGAACGGCGTGCCCGTGGCGTCATGGGCGACATGGACGGCGAGCTCGGGGCTCTCACACTCGACCCAGCGGTCGGTGTCGAAGGTCATGATGGGCCGCCGGGACCGGTAGTCGAGCAACCGGTCCACGTCGAACGTCGCCACGACCCGGTGCTCCAGCTCGGCCAGCAGGTGGCCCAGCGCGAGGCGTCCGGCGCCGCCCGCGTCGACGAAACCGTCGAAGTGGTACAGCAACACCGGATCAGTCAGCTCGGGCGCGTCGTCTGCGAGCCTGTAGAGATCCTTCGGGTCGAACACGGTTGGACAGCCTTTCCCTAGGTACTCTTCCCCAGAACCTATGGCGAGTCGGATCGATTCCGCGCAAGGCACCCTATCGAGGCACAATCCGGCATCCGGTCGGAGGTGGGGGTCCGCCCTGGCCGGCGCGGCGGGTCCAGGATGTCGCCCGCCGGCTCCGGAGGCTGCCGTTCCGGTCAATCTCGCCATCAGCAAAGGTGACATTTTGCTGATGGTGATGGCCGATCATGGTGGCGTGGAGTCCGGTGAATGATCGTCGCGTCTGGATCCGGGTCCGGCCGCGTCCGGGGCCGTGGGCGTGGGTCGTTTTCCGGGGGCGGGTTCACGCGGGAGTCGGCCGTGGTCAGAGCGCTGCCGGTGACGGAAGCCGAGCAGCGGGACGGCGCTCCGCCGGCAATGGCCCGGCCTGAATATTGGCAAATGCCCAGTTTATCCACCAGTTCCCTTGGAGGTATCCATAGTGTGAAAAAGGCATTAAAGGGCTCCAAGTTGTCGAGTGTGGCCTTTTGAGCAGCCGATCGTCATGCTGAAGGGCGTGGCAACTTCTGCGCATTCCTTCAGTAGGCGACCGCTCCACATCCCTCCGCTCCCGTGCCCGTTCCCCAACCAGATCAACGTGCATGCCGCGGAGGTCGACGCGGAGAGCCACACGTGGCTGGCCGCCTCCAACATGCTCAAGGACGCCGACACCATCGAGCACTTCCGGCGTTCCAAGATCGGCCTGCTCGCCGCCCGTACCAACCCCGAGGTCCCGCGCGACAGCCTCCGGCTGATCAACGACTGGTACAACTGGCTCTTCGCGTTCGACGACGCCTTCTGCGAGGGCGAGCTGATGGGACACCGGGCCTCCGCGCTCGCCCGCGCCCTGCCGCCGCTCCTGGAGATCCTGGACGACCGCAGGAAGCCCGACGACGACGACCCCTTCGGCCTCGCCCTCAACGAACTCCTGCACCGCATCGTCGCCACCTCCACCCCGGCGCAGGTGGACCGGTGGCGCATCACCGTCAAGGAATATCTGTTCGCCCAGATCTGGGAGGCGGCCAACCGCGAGGCCGACCTGATCCCCACCCCACAGGACTACATCCTGATGCGCCGCATCACCGGAGCCACCTATACCTGCTTCGCCCTCATCGACGCCGGCGGCGGCTACCGCCTGGAGGCCGAGGAGTGGCACCATCCGGACGTGCGGATGTTGTCGGACCTGGCCTGCGACCTCATCGGCTGGGACAACGACCTGCTCTCCTACGCCAAGGAGTGCGACAACGACAAGGCCCGGCACAACCTCGTCACCGTGCTGGCCACCCACCGGAACCTCACCCTCCAGGACGCCCTCCTGGAGGTCTCCGACATGCACAACGAGGCCCTCGCCGCCTTCCTCGACCGGCGCGCGGCGCTGGAGAAGTGGGCCACGCCGCCCGTCCGGACGTACGTCCGCGGCCTTGAGCACTGGGTACGCGGGCACATCGAGTTCTCGCTGGGCAGCGCGCGTTACGTGCACGCGTGGCCGGAGGGAACTCGCTGGCCCCAGGCCGTGTGAGGGCCCGGGATCAGTCCTCGGCCGGGGCGTCCAGGTCGCCGAGCGCGAGCGTGGACGCCTCGTCGAGGTCGAGGCGGGCGCCGTTCTCGAAGGCGTTCTTGTAGGCCAGCTCGCCCATCATCGACTTGCAGTCCTCGACGCACGCGTCGTGGTCGTCGGTCAGGAACGGGGCGCCCATCTGCGGCAGGCCGGCCGTCCGCCAGTTCTGCTGCAACGCGCCCAGCAGCTTGGCCGCCGTCGGCGCCTGCTTGAGCGCGATGAGGATGCGCGCGGTCGTCTCCAGCACCAGCAGCGTGCCCAGCGTGTCGTGGAAGTGCCGCTTGATCCGCAGGCCCTCGCGGGCGTTGTGCAGCGCCTCTCCCGGCCTGCCGGTGGCGAGCCTCGTGCGCGACATCGCCCACTGCGCGTACGAGCTGACCCACAGCTCGCCGCGCTCCCGGCACACCTGAAGGCAGTCCTGGAGCAGCGACTCGGCCTCGAACAGCTCGCCCTGCGCCGACAACACCAGCGACAGCTCGACGATCGCGGGCAGCAGACCCGGGTTGAGCTCCTTGTTGTCGGTGTTGAACTCGATCGCCACGCCCAGCAGCGCGCTGGCCTTCTGCAGGTCGCCCTGGAGCAGCGCGGCCGTGCCCTGCATCTTCGAGGCCAGGATCACCGCCCGCGAGTCGCCCACCCGGACGGCCTCCGTGCTGCACTGCTCGGCCGCCGCCAGCGCGCCATCGCTGTCACCCTGCGCGCTGCGCACGTAGGACAGCACCCACAGGGCCTTGCAGCGCTCCTTGCTCGGCGAGGGGTTGGCCTCCAGCGCGCGTTCGAGGTAGAGCCGCCCCTCCCGGACGAAACCGCAGCACACCCACATGAACCACAACGACGACAGCAGCGTGAGCGCCGAACCGCTGCGCATGGGCGAGGACAAGGCGTGCTCCAGCGCCACCCGCACGTTGTCGTGCTCCTGACGCATGCGCACGAACCAGTAGATCTGCCGCGGACCCGACCACGCGTCCTCGCTGCGCTGGGCCAGGCTCAGGTAGTACTCCAGGTGGCGCTGCCGCATCTGCTGGGCCTGGCCCAGCTTGTCCAGCCACTCCTCGCCGTACTCGGCCAGCGTGTCGATCAGCTTGTAGCGGACGCCGGAGTGGTGGCTCCTGATCATCAGGATCGACTTCTCCACCAGCCCGGTGACCAGATCGGTGATGTCCTCCGAGGGCAGGCGCCCGTCGGAGCAGACGAACCTGGCCGCGTCGAGCTCGAAGTCGCCGGCGAACACCGACAGCCGCGCCCACAACAACCGCTCGGCGGGCTCGCACAGCTCGTGACTCCAGCCGATCGCCGCCCGCAGCGTCGCGTGGCGCGGCAGCGCCGTACGGCTCGCGCCGGCCAGCAGGCTGAACCGGTCGGCCAGCAGCCCGAGGATCTGCTCCACCGACAGGGCGCGCAGCCGCACCGCCGCCAGCTCGATCGCCAGCGGGATGCCGTCGAGCCTGCGGCACAGCTCGGCCACCGCGCCGATGTTGTCCTCGTCGAGCTGGAAGTCGGGCACGACCGCCCCGGCCCGCAGCGCGAACAACTGCACCGACTCGTTGGTGAACAGGTTCTCCGTCGGGTCGTCGCCGGGCACCACCAGCGGCGGCACCGGCACCACCTGCTCGTACGGCAGGTGGAGCGACTGCCTGCTGGTGGCCAGCACCTTCAGGTTGGGCGCGGCCTCCAGCAGCTCGTGGACCAGCTCGGCGCAGCCCTGAACCAGGTGTTCGCAGGTGTCGATGATGAGCAGCATGTCGCGTTCGCCGACCCACTCCGACAACGACTCCGACTCCGCCCGCGAGGACTGGTCGGCGATGCCGAGCGCCGAGGCGATCGTGTGCTTGACCATGCCCGCGTCCTGCAGCCGGGCCAGGTCGGCGAACCACACGCCGTCGGGGTACTGCGTGCGGACCTGGTGCGCCAGCCGCAGCACCGTGCGCGACTTGCCCACCCCGCCGATGCCGGTGACGGTCACCAGCCGGGACTCGGCGAGATGCCGCTTGAGGTTGGCGAGTAACCGGGTCCGCCCCACGAAGCTGGTGAGCTCCGCCGGTAGATTGCCTTCTCTCCGCCAGCCTGTAGGGGTGGCCATGCGCAGCCTCACGGGGGATCGGCGACACCTGCCCTGGCATCGTACCGCCGGGCGCGAGGGCTGTCCGTGGAGCCGGGAAGACGACCGGTGTGGGTTTGTACGTCTCGGTAGCATGTTTTCCGTGGACGAATTTCTCCCGGAGCAGACTTCGGACGACACCGACCTCGGCTGGGGCGACTGGCGTGAAGCCGACCCCGACGCCTTCTACCTCGACAACAAGCCTCCGCACTGGGGCTGACCTGGCCGCCCGTGCCGTCGCCGGGCCGGGCGCCCGCCTTCCTGGGCCCCGGCCGTTCCTGAATCGGCCGGCCTGATCCCCTTTTCCGGCCCATCGGGATCGAGCCCGCCCTATCCCGGTACGCCACTTTCTGGCGCGCCGAATCCCGCTCGCCCCAGTTTTTCGAGGATCGGACGGCGGGTTCGCCGTACCGGACGGCGCTGCCGCGACGGCGTTCGAGCCGGTCGATGTCGCCACGGCGTTCGAGCCGGTCGATGTCGCCACGGCGTTCGAGCCGGTCGATGCCATGCGCGCTCGCCGGCATGCCGGTGTGCGGACGAGACATCACCGATCATCCCCTCGCACCGGACCCGAGCAGCGCCAGGCCACCCGCCGACGCCACCCGCGCGGACCGCCTCGCTCACCCGGACCGCCTCGCTCACCCGGACCGGCGAGGTGCGCCAGGGTGTGCCGTGGCCGGGGAGCACCCAGGACGCCGGCAGGCCGGAGATCCGGTCGAGGGAGGCGAGCGCTTCGGCCGGGTCGTCGGTGAAGGGGGCCGGCTGCGGCCCTTCGCGCCCGGTGAGGACGTGCCGGGTGGTCAGGGCGTCCCCGACGAAGACGGCGTCGGCGAGCGGGACGTGCACCCATGATGCGGCTCGGCCTGCACCCGGGCGGGTTCGCGTCGCGGCTGCTCAACCTCGGGCAGGTGCGCGGATTCCTGCTGCCCCGGCTCGCCCGCCAGGTCGCGCAGAGCGGTGACGCCGAACTCAGCGCACTGTACGAGGAGGTGCTGTCCTACGGTCCCGCGGGCGATCCGCGGCCACCGGATCCGGCCGAGATCGCGCTGCCCATCCGCATCCGCCATCGCGGCGCGGAGTTGTGCTTCGTCAACACCATCACGACGTTCGGCGCGGCCTTCGACGTCACGCTCGAGGAGATCGTCGTCGAGGCGTACTTTCCCGCCGACGACGACACCGCCCGCTTCTTCAGGACGGCGGACCCCTCTGCCTGACGCCGTTCCAACCGGCGCGACCGGCCTTCCCAGATCTTTTTCAAGATTCTTGGGGACGCGTGTCGATCCGCCCCCGTCCCGTTCGACGCGTCGATGAAAAGAAGGGGACGGGCACGGATCCGGCCCCCGCGACACGTCTCGAAAGGACGACCGGCGACATGCAGAAGATCACGACCTACCTGTGGTTCGACAACCAGGCCGAAGAGGCGGCCGAGTTCTACACCTCGATCTTCGCCGACTCCCGCATCCTGGAGGTCCAGCGCTACTCCGAGGGCGGCCCCGGGCCCGCCGGGCAGGCCATGGTGGTCTCCTTCGAGCTGGCCGGGCAGCGTTTCCTCGCCCTGAACGGCGGCCCGCGCTTCACCTTCACCGAGGCGATCTCCCTCTACGTCGACTGCGTCTCCCAGGAGGAGGTCGACGACCTGTGGGCCAGGCTCACCGACGGCGGCGAGGAGTCGCAGTGCGGCTGGCTGAAGGACCGGTACGGCCTGTCGTGGCAGATCGTCCCGAGGGCGCTGCAGGAACTGATGAGCGTGCCGGACCCGGCCGCCGCCCAGCGGGTCGTGCAGGCCATGCTGGGTATGCGGAAGATCGAGATCAAGGGCCTGGAGGACGCCGCCAGGGGCGTCAGCTGACCACGTCCTTGCGCCGGAACCTGCGGAAGGCCACGGCGATCAGGATCGCGGCATAGGTGATCGACACCGAGGCGCCCTTGGCCATCCCGCTCCAGTCGAGCTCGGGGGCCAGGGCGTCCAGCCACGCGTTGTTCCAGAACGTCGGCAGGAACTCGCGCAGCGTCCCCAGCGCCTCGACCGCCTGCAGGATGGTGCACACGATCCACAGGCCCACCGCCCCGCCCACCGCGCCGAGCGGCGAGTCGGTCACCGTGGAGACCAGGAACGCCAGGGCCGCCACCACGAGCTGGCTGACCAGCGCGTAACCGATCACGATGCCGAACCGGGGCAGCACGTCGAGCGCCGGGATGGTCTCGCCGGTGCCGGGCACCTGGATGTCGTGCCAGCCGAACGCGACCGTGCCGGCCAGCAGCGCCATCAGCGGCAGGCAGATCACCGCCGCCGCCGAGAAGCCGAGCGCCACGATCAGCTTCTGGCGCAGCAGGCGGTCGCGGGGGACGGGCGCGGCCAGCAGGTAACGCAACGACGACCAGTTGGCCTCGGCGGCCACCGTGTCGCCGCAGAACAGGGCGACCGCCACCACCAGCAGGAAGCTCGCCGACACCGACAGGGCGAACGCCGCGAAGTTCAGGCCGCTCGCGGTGGCCAGGTCGCTGATCCGCAGCGACGACTGCCCCTGGTTGCCGGACTGCGGCCCGAACTGGAACGCGATCACCAGCACCCACGGCAAGGCCAGCAGCAGCCCGAACATGACCAGCGTCCGCCGCCGCTTGAACTGCCTGACGATCTCCACGCGCAGCGGCAGCGTGCGGCGCGGCGCGTAGCCCGGCGCGGCGGTCATGATCTGTCTCCGATGAGGTCGAGGAACACGTCTTCCAGGCGCGGACCGCCGTGCCCGTTGCCGTTGCCCGCCGCCGAGCTCAGCAGCCACTCCACCGGCCCGGTGGAGACCAGCCGGCCGCGGTGCATGACGACCACGTGGCTGCACGTCTGCTCCACCTCGGCCAGCATGTGGCTGGAGACGATGACGGTACGGCCGTCGCGCGCGTAGCGCTTGAGCACCTCGCGCATCTCCCGGATCTGGGGCGGGTCGAGACCGTTGGTGGGCTCGTCGAGCACCAGCAGGTCGGGCAGGCCGAGCATGGCCTGGGCGATGGCCAGCCGCTGGCGCATGCCCTGGGAGTAGGTGCGCACCGCGCGGTCGAGCGCCTTGCCCAGGCCCGCGATCTCCAGCGCCTCCTCGAAATGGGCGTCGGCGGCGGGCCGGCCGGTGGCTGCCCAGTAGAGCTCGATGTTGTCGCGGCCGGACAGGTGGGGCAGGAAGCCGGGGCCCTCCACGAACGAGCCCAACCGGGACAACACGGGCGCACCGGGGGTGACGGGGTCGCCGAAGATCCGGATCTCGCCGGAGTCGGGGCGGATCAGGCCCATCATCATCCGCATCGTGGTCGTCTTGCCGGCGCCGTTGGGGCCGAGGAGGCCGAGGACCTGGCCCTGCTCGACCCGGAACGACAGCCCGTCGACGGCCCGCTCGCCGTTGCGGTACGCCTTGGTCAGCCCGACGATCTCCAACGGCACCTCACGCCCGCCGTCACCGCCCGGCGCCTCACGCCCAGCGGCACCGCCCGGCGCCTCACGCCCGCCGTCACCGCCCGGCGCCTCTCGCCCAGCGGCACCGCCCGGCGCCTCCGACGGCCGGTCGCCGTTCGCGCTCACGCCGGCCTTCGCCGTCGAGCCGCGGCCCGAGGGACGGCCGGTGGCCAGGAGGACGGCGGCGGCGAGCACGGCGGCCAGGGGCATCGCCCACACCCACCAGGCCACCCCGGCCGGCGGCGCGGCGAGCGTGCGGACCGTGGGGACGGCCAATGCGGGCGAGGCCAGGGAGACGCCGAACGCGGCGGGCTCGGCCGGGGTCGCGAACCCCATGTCCGTCGTGGTCACGACCAGCCGCAGCCGGTGGCCCACGGCGAACCGGTGGTCGACGGCCGGCAGGGTGACCGTGGCCTCGGCCGAGCCGGCCCCCTCGGGGATCGTGACCCGGAACGGCGCCACCAGCCCGGCAGGCAGCGCGGGCGGCTGGACGGCGTCGGCGACGTCGTAGAGCTTGGCGAACAGGGTCGCCTGGCCCTTGCCGGACACCTTGACCTTGACCGTGGGGCTGCCGGTGAGCTGGAGCGGGGCGGTGAGCGGCGGCGACTCGAACGCCGCGCTCTGGCCGGGCATGTCGATGGACACGCCCGCGCCGCCGCCCTGGCCGCTGAGCAGCCCTCCGACGCCGGGAACGGTCGAGATCGAGGCGGGGGCGCCGCCGGGCGGGTTGACGACGTTCTGCTCGGGGCCGGCGAGCTGCACCGTGGCGGTGTCGGTGCCGGCCAGGCCGGGGTAGGCGGCGGCCTCGGGGTGGAGCCTGATGCGCTGGCGGGTGCCGGGGTCGCGGCCGCCGTCGCGGGTGACGGTGAACGCGCTCACCGCGGGCGCGGCCTCGCGCTTGAGATGGCGGGCGAACCAGGCCGCGGACTCGTCGTAGAGCCAGTCGGCCTCGCCGTTGCCGCCGTCGTGGCCGCCGTCGAACCAGGCCATGCTCACCGGCGTGCCGGCGGCGGCGATGGCCCGGGCGTTGGCGTCGGCGTGGGCGAGCGGGAACAGGGAGTCGCGCTGGCCCTGGAGGAGCAGGGTGGGCGCCTTGATCCGGCCGGCCACGGTGACCGGGCTGGATCTGCGCAGCAGCGCGACGGCCTCGGGCGTGGCCCGGCCGTCTTCGGCGACCTGCTGGTAGATCGCGCAGATCGCCGGCAGGAAGCGGCCGCACCTGGCCTGCTCGACGGTGAGCGGCGCGGCGGCCTCGCGGCGGGACTGGGCGGCGAAGGTGTCGAGGGAGACGCCCTGGCCGAAGAAGATGCCCGCCCACATGCGCTTGAACACGCCGTCGGCCACGCCCTGCCCGATGGCGGCCTGCGGACCCGTGGCGGATCCGGCGGCGGCGTTGGGGAAGAGGGCGTCGGCCAGGTCGGCCCAGGTGATCTGCGGGACGATGGCGTCGACCCGCTGGTCGTAGGCGGCGGTCATCAGGGCGATGGCCCCGCCGTACGAGCCGCCCGTGATGCCCACGCGGGGGTCGCCGGCGGCGTCGAGTTGCACCTCGGGGCGCCTGGCCAGCCAGTCGACGAGCTGCTTGACGTCTTTGACCTCGTAGTCGGGCGAGTTGAGCGCGATCTCGCCCGTGGAACGGCCGAAACCGCGCGCGGACCAGGTCAGCACGGCGTAGCCGTCCTGGGCCAGACGGGCGGCCTGCTGGCGGACGCTCTGCTTGCTGCCGCCGAACCCGTGGGCGACCAGCACGGCGGGCGCCTTCCCGCCGCCGGCGGGCGGGAAGAACGTGGCGTCGAGCTCCACCCGCTGGTCGTCGGCGGGCCCGTCGACGACCGTGATCCGCTGGTCCAGGCCGCGCGCCTCCGCGGTGGACGGCCACACCAGCCACGTCGTCACCCCGACGACGGCGAGCACCGCGACCAGCGCGGCCACACGTTTCATGGCGGTGAGCCTACTTTCCGCACCTGAGAGATCCCTGAGACGGCCCTCAGCCGAGGATCGCGTAGACGGTGGAGGCGTGCGCGGCCGGGTCGCCGTCGCCGTCGGGCGTCAGCGTGACCTCCGAGAAGGCCAGCGAGCGCCCCAGCTTGGTGACGCGCACGTCGAGCAGTACGTCGCGGCCCACCACCGGCCGCTGGAACGTGGTCGACTGCTGCACGGTGGTCATCGGCACGAACCCGCCCCTGGCGGAGGAGATCGCGACGACCGTGGCGGTGTCGGCGGCGGCCATCATCGCCTGGCCGCACAACCCGCCGCCTTCCCTGGCCAGAGAGTCGGACCAGGGGAGCCGGACGACGGCGTGGCGCTCGCCCACCTCCTCCACCCGCAGCCCGAGCTCCTGGATCCAGGGAGCGAAGTATTGCCGGAGAATCGCCTGTGCGTCTTCTGGAGTCACGCGCTCATCATGCACGCTGTAGGGCATGGCGGAGGAGCGGAGCGAGCGTCCTGTGGATAACTCCGAGCAGGGGGAGGAGCGGAGCGAGCGTCCTGTGGACAACCCAGAGCGGGGGGAGCGTCCTGTGGACAACCCCGGGCAGGGGGAGGAGCGCGACCTGGCCGAGGTGTTCCTGCCGTCCACCTATGCGGCGGGCGTCCCCTACGACCTGTACGCCCGGCTCCGCCGGGAGAGCCCGGTCTGCTGGATCCCCGAGCCGGCCGTCGGCCCGTGGCGCGAGGGGCCCGGCTACTGGGGCGTGTTCCGGCACGCCGACGTCAAGCGGGTGCTGCGCAGCCCCGACGACTTCTCCTCCCACCTCGGCGCCACCCAGATCCGCGACCCCGACACCCCTGCCGACCTGGAGTTCGTCCGGTCGATGATGCTCAACATGGACCCGCCCGAGCACTCCAGGCTGCGCCGGATCGTGGCGGCCGCCTTCACGCCGCGCGCCGTCCGCGCCCTGGAACGCACGATCAAGGACCGGGTGGCGGCGCTGCTCGCGCCCGGCGAGTGCGACTTCGTCGAGGTGGCCGCCGACCTGCCGGTCTGGACGCTGGCCCACGTGATGGGCGTGCCCGAGCAGGACAGGCGGCTGCTGTACGACTGGGCCTCCCGCGTCATCGGCTACCAGGACGACGACTACGCCGGCCTGTCCACGGCCGAGGTCGAGTCCCTGACCCCCGTGGGCCGCCTGGCGGTGGCCGCCCGTCCCGAGCTCGAACCGGGGAGGAACCCCAGGTCCAGGGCCGCGCTGACGGACATGTTCGCCTACGCCCACGCCCTGGCCGACACCCCGCACGAGTCCGTCATGTCCGCCATGAGGAAGGGCGGCCTGACCGGGGCCGAGTTCGAGAACATGTTCTTCCTGTTCGCCGTCGCCGGGAACGAGACCCTGCGCAACGGCATCCCCGGCGGCCTGCTCAGCCTGCTGAGCCACCCCGCCGAGCTGGCCCGCCTGCGCGCCGACCCGTCGCTGCTGGAGTCCGCGGTCGAGGAGATGCTGCGCCACTGGCCGCCGGTGATGGACTTCCGCCGGACGGCCACCCGCGACCTGACGCTCGGCGGCCGGCGCATCCAGGCGGGCGAGAAGGTGGTCGTCTACCACGCCTCGGCCAACCGCGACCCGGCCGTCTTCGCCGACCCCGACCGCTTCGACGTCGCCCGCACCCCCAACGACCACGTCAGCTTCGGGTTCGGCCCGCACTTCTGCCTCGGCGCCCACCTGGCCCGCGTCCAGCTCCGCGCGGTCTTCACCGAGCTGCTCGCCTGGGACGTCGAACCCGCCGGCCCCCCGGTACGCCTCACCTCCAACTTCCAGAACGGCCTCAAACACCTCCCGGTACGCCTGACCCGCCGCCCGGCCTGAAGACCGCCTGCCATCCAGACAAATAAGACATCTGAGACCGATGGGCCGGATGACCGTAAGATTTGCGCCGTGAAGTCACCAGCATCGTTCAAGAAGGCCGCAGCGTGGGCCTTGCCGTACTGGACCAGAGGCCAGGCGGGGCGCGAGACGCCGCAAGACCTGTTCCGGGTGCTCTACTTCGGATGGCTGGTGGCGCTCACGCTCAAGCTCCTCGGCTCGGCCTGGGACGTCTCGTGGCACTTCAAATGGCTGCGCGACGACCTCGCCCCGCCGCACCTGCTCAACTCCGCCGGCACCGCCCTCGTCGTCGTCCTGACCGTCGTCCACGGCTACACCGGCTACGGCGTCGACAAGGCGGCGCTGCGGCTCATCCAGTGGGGAACCGGGATCTTCCTCGTCGCGGTGCCGCTCGACCTGATCAACCACCGCGTCAACGGGCTCGACATCACCTCGTGGAGCCCGTCGCACATCATGCTCTACGTTGGAACGTTCTTCATGATCATGGGCGTGATCAGGGGCTGGTTCATGGGCGCGCCCCCCGGCCGGGAGCGCACGGTCGTGCTGGGCGCCTTCCTCGCGTTCTTCCTGGAGAACGTGCACTTCCCCGAGCAGCACCAGGAGTACGGCATCCTGTCGCTCGGCGCCTGGGACAACCACGCCACCTACGCCGAGCCGATCCTGCTGCGCTTCGCCGCCGACCAGATGGGCCGTCCGGTCGACCGGATCATGATGGCCGGGTTCACCCTGCCCGTGCCCGACTACCTCTACGCGGTCTACGCCGTCGTCGGCGGGCTGTCGGTGCTGGTCGCGGCCAGGCTGCTGATCGGCAGGTTCGGCGCGGCGACGCTGGTGGCCGGCGCGTACGTCGGGTTCCGCACGCTGATCTGGCCGCTGCTCACCTTCGGCGGCTTCCCGCCGTCGGCGGTGCCGTTCTTCTTCGTGGCGGCCGGGCTGCTGGTGGACCTGGCGTTCCTGGTGCGCGTCCCGGCCGTGCGCGCCGTCGTGGGGGCGGTCGCGGTGACCGCCGGCGCCTACGGCGCGCTGGTCGTGCAGAACGCGGCCCTGGGCCCGGTCTACGGCGCGATCAAGGGCCAGACCGGCCTGTACGGAGCCCCGCCCCTGGTCACCTCGTCGGCCCTGTGGGCCGGGCTCGGGCTGCTGGCCGCCTGGCTGGCCGCCGAGTGGCTCGCCGGGCGGCGCCACCGGCCGGCTCAGCCGATCGAGGCCCGGGTGATCGCGACCGCCACCCCGTAGGCCAGCCCCATCACGCCGACCTCGGCCGCCGCCCAGCTCACCAGGGCGGTGGCCCCGCCACGGCGGATCACCGGCAGCAGGCGGAAGCGGATGTGTGCGGCCAGCGGCACCAGCAGCGCCACCAGCGCCGTCTTGATCACGACGAGCACGCCGTAGTGGCTGGTCACGATCGCGCCGGGCAGCTCGACGCCGGGTGTGAGCGCCATCGTGCCGAGCCCCGTGACCAGCCCGGACAGCGAGACCAGGAGCAGGCAGACGGTGGCCATCCTGGAGAACTTCGGCAGCGCCACGGCCAGCAGCCGCCGGTGGGGGGCGACGAACACGGCCGTGGCGGCCAGGCCGCCCGCCCAGGCCGCCGCGCCCATCACGTGGATCTCCATCGAGATCATGATGGGGTCGTGCCAGACGGAGTTGACCGCGTGCCCGGTGACCGGGATGGGCAGCAGCCCGAACAGCGCCACGATGATCCGCAGCTCCGCGGGCACCTTCTCGCCGAACCTGACCGCCATCAGCCCGATGCCCGCCGCCGCCAGCGCGCACGCCGCGCTGAACAGCAGCCCCTGCCCGGTGCCGACCTCCTCGACGTAGGAGGCGATCAGCCCGAACGTGGGCACCCGGCCCGGATTGAGCTCGGCCGTCTGGAACACGATGGTGAGCAGCGCGCAGATCGCCCACGCCCAGGCCGCCAGCACGGCGAGCGGACGCACCCGGCGCAGCACCGGCTCGGTGGCGTCGGGGTCGTCGAAGCCGAGCAGCTTGGGCACCAGGCTCAGGCCGACCACGGCGACGGCGGCCAGGTCGAGCAGCACCCGGACGACCGGCAGGCCGTAGGCCACGACCGGCCCCGGCATGGGGATGCCCGGCACGGACTCCTGCGCGGTGAACGTGGACGCCGCCACGGCGGCGACGATCCCGCACACGACGAAGGCGCCGGCGACGAGCCGCCCGCCCACCACCTGCCGCCCGGAACGGGAGGAGACGGTCGCGGTCACGCCCGTGTCCCGCCCTCGGACGAAGGGCCGCCCTCAGCGGTCCCGGCGGCGGAGGTAGCCGCGGTGTCCTGGGTGTTCGAGCTGGCCGCGGTGTCCGCGGTGGCCGGGGCGGCGCGGCGGAGGGCGACGGCGGTGCCCGCGGCCAGCAGCAGCAGCGCGGCCACGATCCACACGACCGCCATGCCGGCCCCGCCGTTGGCCGCCGCCTCGGCCGCCTCCGCGCTGTCGCCCTGCTCGGCCTGCCCGGCCGAGACGCCGGTGGCCGAGGCGGCCATGGTGAAGCTGATCTTGCCGGTCACCGGATGGCCGTCGGAGGACAGGATCCGGTAGCCCACCACGTACGAGCCGCCCGCGGGCAGCGGCCTGACCTTGACGGAGACCCGCTCGGCGGCCACCTCCGCCGCGCCGTCGGCCCACGAGGAGCCGTCCGCCCCCGTCACGCCCACCTGCGCGTAGCCCTGGCGCACCGCCTGGTCGAACACCAGCGTCACCCGCGCGGGCGAGGAGGACAGCGTGGCGCCGTCCTTCGGATCGCTGCCGACCAGCACGTTGTGCGCCTGCGCGGGCAGGGCGAACCCGACCGCGGCGCACGCGAGCAACAGGACCGTGAGTAGCCGCCTCACCGATCAAAACCTTCCATCGAACGAGTCTCGAACCCGTATATGGTCCCACCCATGACGGACCTCTTCGGCGGCGCGGCGCCCTACTACGCCAAGTACCGGCCCGGTCACGGCGATCCGGCCATCGACCGGCTGGCCCGCGCGTTCGGCCCGGACGGCGTCGTGCTCGACCTCGGCTGCGGCCCGGGGACGATCGCGATCCCGCTGGCCGGGCGGGTGCGCAAGGTGCTGGCCGTGGACCCCGACGAGGAGATGCTGGCCGAGGGGCGGCGGCTGGCGGCGGGCGCGCCCGGCGTCCGCTGGTTGCGCGGCGACTCGACGAGGCTGCGGGAGCTGCCGCCGTTCGGTCACGTCGTGATGGGCCGGTCGTTCCACTGGATGGACCGCCGCGCGGTGCTGGCCGACCTCGACGCGCTGCTGCCGCCCGGCGGCGTCGTCGCCCTCGTCGGCCCCACCCGCGACCCCGCGGAGGAGCCGTGGGAGCCGGTCATGCGCCGGGTGCGCGAGCAGTTCGGGCTGACCACCTGGACGGCCGCCGGCTCCTTCCAGCAGACCGGCGAGCACCACCACGACGTGCTGGCCGCCTCGCCCTTCTCCGACCTGGAGTCCGGCCGGTACGAACACCGCCTCGCCTACGACCTCGACGCCGTGCTCGGCCTGCAGCTGTCCTACTCCTACACGGCCCCGGCCAGGCTCGGCGACCGCCTGCAGGCGTTCGTCGAGGCGGCCAGGGCCGCCCTGCTGGCCGCCGAGCCGTCGGGCCGCTGGGAGCTGACGGCGACCACCGAGGTCCTCCTCGCCCGGCGTCCGGCGTAGTCCGGCGGCCGGGGCTCAGCGCCGGGTGAGCCGCCGGACCGCGAGGCCCGCCACCCGCACCGCCGCCGACGGCCACAGCCGGGCGGCGCGCCAGGCGATCCGCCCCGAGGCGGGCGCCACGATCAGCGCCTTGTTCCTGGCCACCCCGCGCAGGATGTCCGCGGCCAGCGCGTCGACGGGATAGAGCCGCCCCTGCGCCCGCACCGCCGCGCTCCTGGCATGGGCGGCGACGTCGTTCTGCGGCAGCCCGGGGTTGGCGTGGTCGAGCAGCGGCGTGTCGACGAACCCCGGGCAGACCACGCTCACCCGCACCCCGTACGCGGCCGCCTCGGCCCGCAGCCCCAGCGAGAGCCCGACCACGGCGTGCTTGCTCGTGGTGTACGGCAGCATCAGCGGCGCGGGCACCAGCCCGGCCAGCGAGGCGGTGTTGACGATGTGCCCGAAGCCCTGGTCCACCATGATCGGATAGGCCGCGTGCACGCCGTGGACGACGCCGCGCAGGTTCACGTCGAGCGTGCGGTTCCAGTGGTCGAGCGTCAGCTCGCGGGTGCGGCCGCCGACCGCGATGCCGGCGTTGTTGAACAGGAAGTCGAGCCGCCCGCGTTCGGCCTTCACCCGCGTGAGCAGCGCGGCCACGGCCTCGGCGTCGGTGACGTCGAGCCGGGCGAACTCCAGCCCGAAGTCGGCGGCGACCTGCTTGCCCGCCTGCTCGTCGACGTCGGCGATCACCACCGTCACGCCCCTGCGCCGCAGCTCCCGCGCCACCGCGCGGCCGATCCCGGAGGCGCCCCCGGTCACCACCGCGACCTTCACCGGCGCGGCTCCGCCCATATCCCCATGGCCTGCCAGACCTTCCTGCTGACGACGTTGACGAGCCCGATCTCGGCGCACAGCTCGCGCGTGCGGCTCACCGAGTCGCGGATCTCCCGCCGGGCGGCCGGGTTGTCGCGGTAGATCTCCGCCACGACGTGCGGCGGGACGCGGAAGTGCCTGATCAGCGGGCCGGGCGGCGCGAGCATGATGCGGGCCATCACGCCGAGCACGACCGGCGAGATCACGCTCAGCAACATGCGCCGGTGGCGGGGCATGCGCGGCACCCGGTTGCGGAGGTAGTGGCGGGCGAAGGAGATGTGCCTGGCCTCCTCCGCGATGTGGATGCGCATGATCGTCTCTTCCAGCGGATGGTGGGCCCGGCCGTCCTTCAGAACCTTACGCTGCACGTGGTCGATCGGGTCCTCGCCACCCAGGACGAAGACGAAGAACAGCTCGGTGGAGATCAGCGGGATCCAGGGCGCGATCTGGGCGACCAGGGACAGCGGCCGCGGCATGCCGCGTATGGGGAGCTTTGTGCGGTTCACGAACTCCTGGAACATCATCCCGTGATGTCCCTCTTCGATGGTCTCGTGGTAGACGTACCGGAACTCGGGGGAGCCGTTCGGCAGGCGGTAGGCGTAGTTGAGCAGGCCGCGCTTGAGCAGGTTCTCGAACTGCAGGCCGATCTTCATGGCGGTGGCGACCCGCCACAGGCCGATCCTGGCGCGGACCTCGGGGGGACGGCTGCGGTACCAGGGGTGGCCGCCCAGCTTGTCGACCTCGGGCAGCTCCCAGCGAGGGTCGGCCTGGTCGACGCGGAACTCCGGGTCGTCCCACGGGATGTCGCGGTAGGGCTCCCAGTGTCTGTCGACCGACGCCTTCGACAGGCGTTCGACGACCGCCTCGTAGGCGGTGCGGCCGGCGACCCTCTCGTCGTTCTCCCTGGCGGCGGCAGAGCTCGGTGCGGATGTCATCGCGGGTGCTCCTCTCCTCGCCCTTGTAATTGTACGAAGGATCCAATAGGCGCGGAAGAGGGGTCCGGGTCACAGGTTCTCGACGGGCAGCCCCAGTTCGCCGGCGACCGCCGTACGCAGCAGGACGGCGGCCCGGCGACGCGAGAGCACATGGGGATGCACGTGCGTCTGGACCGCCAGCCCGTCGATGAGCGCGAAGATCCGCCAGGCCGCCTCCTCCGGATCGCCGCAGGCGAACGCGCCCGAGCGCACGCCGTCCTCGATGATCGACCGCAGCAGCGAACGGCTGCGCGCGTCGATCCTGCGGGAGATCTCCTCCAGTTCCGGGCTGCGCATCGCCTCGGCCCAGGCGTCGATCCACAACCGCCACTCGTCGGAGGGGATCGCCGGGGAACAGCGCCGCAGCAGGGCGCGCAGTCGTTCCAGCGGGCCGGCGGGGGACTCCTCGATGTCGGACAGCGCGTCCAGTTGCAGCCTGGCCGCGTAGCCGAACGCCTGCGCGAACAGCCGGTCCTTGGTGTCGAAGTGGTAGAAGAGCAACGCCTGGCTGACGCCCGCCGCGCGGGCGATGTCGAGGGTCCGGGTGCGACCGAACCCCTGCTCGGCGATCACTTCGCAGGCCGTCTTGAGGAGGTCTTCGCGCCTTAATCGGCTGAAACTGGGTGTCACAGCGAGTAACTCTAACTACTGATCAACGGTATTTGTAGGACAAACCGGGCGCCGCGTTCGGAGGGCTCGATGGTGAGCGTGCCCTCGTGGGCCTCGGCGATCTCGCGGGCGATGGCCAGGCCGAGCCCGGTGCCGCCGGCGTCGCGGCGGCGCGAGTCGGCCAGGCGGGTGAACCGCCGGAAGACGACTTCGCGCTGGTCGGGGGCGATGCCGGCGCCGTCGTCGAGCACTTGCAGCACCGCCTGCCCCTCCTGTTCACCCACAGTCACAGTGATCATGGTATCGGCGTGCCGCTCGGCGTTGTCGAGCAGGTTCGCCAGCAGGCGGGACAGTCGCAGCGCGTCGCCCTCGACGACCACGCCGGAGCGCAGCCGCGTCTCCACCGGCTTGCGCTCCGGACGGCGCAGCAGCTCCTCGCGCACCAGCCTGGCCAGGTCCACCGGCTCGCGGCGGCCGGGCCCGCCGGCCTCCAGCCGGGTCAGGGTCAGCAGGTCGCCGACGATGTTCTGCAGGCGGTCCAGGCCCTCGATCACGCGCCGGCCGGTGCGGGGCCAGTCGGTCTCCTCGGGGGCGAGCATCGCCTCCTCGACCTGCGTGCGCATCGCCGCGATCGGGCTGCGCAGGTCGTGGGAGGCGTCGGAGGCGAACCTGCGCTGCTGCTCCACCGCGCGTTCGAGCCGGTCGAGGGTCTCGTTCACGGTACGGGCGAGGTCGTCGAGCTCGTCGCGGTGCCGTCCCCTGGGCACCCGGCGGCCGAGGTCGGTGGCGGTGATCTCGGCCAGTTCGTCCCTGATCGCCGAGACCGGGGTCAGCGCGTTGCGCGCGGTCAGCCAGGCCACGCAGGCCGTGACGGCGGCCAGCAGCAGCACGCTGAGCCCGGTGACCGGCAGGTACCAGGGGCTGATGTACCAGGGGAGCTCGGGGGTGTAGGCGTAGATCATCCAGGGCTTGCCGCCGACGTGCGCCCGGAAGCCGACGGTGATCAGGCAGTGGACGCCGCGCAGCCGGTTGGTGCAGGTCGTGGTGTCGAGGCGGGCGTCGGTGCCGGTGGCGGTGCTGGTGCTGAGCGGCGGCTGCCCGCTCAGGCGCGGGCTGGCCTGCCGGATCCGGCCGTCGGCGTCGACGACCTGGATGAGGTCGGTGCCCTCGGTGACGGCCACGGGCCGCAGGCGGCCGGGGGCGTCCCGCTCGACGACGAAGGCGATGCGGCGCGCGGCGCCGGCGGTCTGCTCGGTGAGGAAGCCGGTGGCCATCGTGTGCACGATCGGCGTGACGAGGAGCGCGGTGACGCCGTAACCCGCCAGTGCGCACAGCAGGGCGGCCAGCGTCAGCCGCCGTTGCACGGACCAGCGTCTGAACATGCGCACGCACCCCTCCGATGACCAGACGATCACAGAAGGCGGGGGTGGTCCTAATTAGCGGAGTTTCGGCGACAAATGCCACCGAAAGGCCCTCCAGAGCATTGCTCTATGCGTGCCGCCGCGACCTGACTAGAGTAAGTGAACACTGATGCCAAGGAGTCGATGTGGACCTTGCAGAGTATCGGCGTGCCGCCGCGGAGTGGCTGCGCGACAACGTCCCGGCCGACGATCAGTCAGGGGCCGACGCCCTCGCCCGCGCCAAGGAGTTCATGGCCAGGCTCTACGACGCCGGCTACTCCGGCATCACCTGGCCGCGGCAGTGGGGCGGCCAGGGGCTGACGCAGGCCGAGGAGCGCGCCTTCGCCGCCGAGGCACGTGACTACACCCTCCCCACGTACGTCTTCTCCATCGGGCTCGGCATGACCGGCCCGACGCTGGTGGACCGGGGCACCGACGCGCAGCGCGAGCGGTTCGTCCGGCCGCTGCTGCGCGGCGAGGAGGTCTGGTGCCAGCTGTTCTCCGAACCGGGCGCCGGCAGCGACGTGGCCAGCCTGCAGACCCGCGCCGTGCGCGACGGCGACACCTGGGTCGTCAACGGCCAGAAGGTCTGGACCTCGGTCGCCCACCACGCCGACTGGGGGCTGCTGCTGGCCCGCACCGACGTCGAGGTGCCCAAGCACCGCGGCCTGACCATGTTCGTGGTCGACATGCACCACCCCGGCGTGACGGTCAGGCCGCTCAAGGACATGTCCGGCCGGGCCAACTTCAACGAGATCTTCTTCGACAACGTGACGATCCCCGACGAGCACCGGATCGGCGAGGTCAACGACGGCTGGAGCGTGGCCGTCACCACCCTGCTGCACGAGCGGCTGTCGATCTCGGCGGGCGTCGGCATGGGCGGGCAGAAGGACAACCCGGCCACCTTCGAGGCGCTGCGCGAGACGCTCGACACCAGCGACCCGCTGGTCCGCGACCAGCTCGTCGAGCTGCACATCCGCAGCCGCGCCCTGGCCCTGTTCAACCAGCGGCTGGCCCAGGAGACCAGGGCGGGCATCTTCCCCGGCGCCCGCGGCAGCGCCGCCAAGCTGCTGCTGGCCGAGCTGACCCTGTTCCAGGCCGACCTCGCCACCCAGCTCGTCGGCCCCGAGTCCGTGGTCGGCGACCACCCGCTGTCCCGGTCGATCTCGCTGGCCCCCGGCATGGCGCTGGGCGGCGGCACCAACGAGATCATGCGCAACATCGTCGGCGACCGCGTGCTGGGCCTGCCGCCGGAGCCGCGGGTGGACAAGACCGTGCCGTTCAAGGACCTGAAGGTGGGGACGCAGGGGTGAAGCTCGTACTGAGCCAGGAACAGCAGCAGCTCCGCGAGGCCGTGCGCGACTTCCTGCGCGCCGCCTCGCCGCTGCGCAAGGCCCGCGAGGGCTACGACCCCCAGGTGTACGCCCGGCTCAACGGCGAGCTCGGCCTGTCCGGCCTGGTCGTTCCGGAGGAGCACGGCGGCGCCGGGGCCGGGCTCGCCGACCTCGCGGTGGCCCTGGAGGAGACCGGCGCCGCGCTGCTGCCCGGCCCCTTCCTCGCCACCCAGTTCGCCGCGCTCGCGCTCACCCAGGTGCCCGACAAGGAGCTGCTGGGCGGCATCGCCGAGGGCCGCGTCGCCGCCACGCTCGTCCAGCCCGAGAGCGACCTCGCCTTCGACGGCACGGCCGTCACCGGCGTCCTGCCCCGGGTGCTGTCCGGCATGGAGGCGGACGTGCTGCTCGCCCCCGCGCCCGGCGACGGCGGCGTGCTGCTGGTGGCCGTCGAGCTGGCCGGCCCCGGCGTCACGCGGACGCCGCTGGAGACGCTCGACCTCACGCGCGGCCAGGCCCAGGTGACCCTGGAGCGCGCCCCCGCCCGCGTGCTCGGCCGCCCGCCCGCCGGCAGCGGCATCGGCGACCGGCTGTGCGTCGCGCTCGCCGCCGAGCAGCTCGGCGTGCTGCGCGCCGCACTGGACGCCATCGTCGCCTACGCCAAGATCCGCGTCGCCTTCGGCCGCTACATCGGCTCCTACCAGGGCGTCAAGCACAAGCTCGCCGACATGCACGGCAAGCTCGAACAGGCCGAGTCGATCGTCAGGTACGCCGCCTGGGCCGCCGACGAGTCGCCCGCCGAGCTGCCCGGCGCCGCCGCCCTGGCCCAGGCGTACGTGGGCCGCGCCTGCTTCGAGGTCGCCCGCGACCACCTGCTCCTGCACGGCGGCATAGGTTTCACCTGGGAGCACGACGCGCACCTGTTCTACAAGCGGGCCAAGGCCGACGAGGTGCTGCTCGGCCCGCCCCGCATCCACCGGGCCCGTCTCGCGGAACTCCTGGAGCTGTAGATGGACATCAGCGGCCTTCCCGGCTTCTACGCCATCGCCGCCGCCGACCCCGGCCGCCTGGCCGTGATCGACACCGACGGCACGCGCACCACGTACGGCGAGCTGCTCGCCCGGGTCAACCAGGTCTCCCACGGCCTGCGGGCCCGCGGCCTCGGCAAGGGCGACGTGGTCGCCGGCGTGCTGACCAACGGCCTCGACGCCGTCGTCATGCTCATGGCGACCGGCCAGATCGGGCTCTACTACGTGCCGGTCAACTGGCACCTCACCGAGTCCGAGGTGTCCTACATCCTGGCCGACTGCGACGCCAAGGTCGTCGTCACCGACGCCGCGCACGCCGTGCCGGGCGCGGAGATCGGCACGTCCGGGCTGGCCGAGGGGCAGCCCGCGGACGCCCCCGACGGGCGTACGGCCGGGGCGGTCATGTGGTACACCTCCGGCACCACCGGCTTCCCCAAGGGCGTGCAGCGCCCGCTGCCCGACGCCGAGCCGGAGGCCGTCGTGCCGCTGTACACCTGGTTCCTCGGCGAGGTCGTCGACCTCACGCCGGGCGACGCCGTGCACCTGGTGACCTCGCCGATGTACCACTCGGCGCCCTGCGCGCACACCCAGTTCGCGCTGCACCTCGGGCACACGGTGGTGATCACGCCCAGGTTCGACCCGGTCGACATCCTGGAGCTGATCCAGCGCCACCACGTCTCCAACGCCATGATGGTGCCGACCATGTTCCACCGCATGCTGCAGCTCCCCGAGGACGTCAGGGCCAAGTACGACGTGTCGAGCCTGCGCCAGGTCATCCACACGGCCGCGGCCTGCCCGGTCGCCGTCAAGCAGGCGATCATGGACTGGTGGGGCCCGGTGCTGTACGAGTACTACGGCTCCACCGAGTCCGCGATCGCTTTCTCCGTCAAGCCGCACGACTGGCTGGCCAGGCCCGGCACGGTGGGCCGCCCGGCGCCGACGTTCGAGGCCAAGATCTGCGACGAGAAGGGCGAGGAGCTGCCGCCCGGCGAGCCCGGCATGATCTACGTCAAGTCCTCGACGGGCTCCTTCGAGTACCGCAAGGACCCGGCCAAGACCGCCGCCAGCATGCTGGGCGAATGGTACGCCCCCGGCGACATCGGCTACCTCGACGACGACGGGTTCCTGTTCCTGTGCGACCGGCGCACCGACCTGATCGTCTCCGGCGGGGTGAACATCTACCCCGCCGAGATCGAGGCCGCGCTGCTGGAGCACCCCGCGGTGGCCGACGTCGCGGTCATCGGCGTGCCCGACGAGGAGTGGGGCCACAACGTGGTCGCGCTCGTCCAGCCCGCCGAGGGCGTCGAGCCGGGCCCCGCGCTCACCGCCGAGCTGCTCGAACACTGCGGGCCCCGGCTCGCCCGGTTCAAGCACCCGAAGGTCGTCGAGTACCGCGACCGGCTCCCGCGCACCCCCACGGGCAAGTTGTCGCGCTCGAAGGTGCGCGAGGGTTACCTGGCCGAGGCGGGGAACACCAGCTCCTCGCTGTAGTCGCGGCCGTCGCCGAGGTAGAAGCGGGTGGCGAGGGTGCGGTCGGCGGTGTCGAAGATCGTGGTCCACAGCGTGCGGATCGGCTCGGCGGCATCCTCCGCCGGCCGCACCGCGCGCAGGCTGTCCCGCAGGTCTCCGGCGGACATGGTGGCGCCCTTGCTGCGCTCGTACAGGGTGCGCAGCCGGCCGTAGGTGCCCAGGCTCGCCGGGGTGTCGGCGGGCAGGGCCGTCGGGTCGGGATGGCGGTGCAGCAGGTGGTTGGTGACGCACAGCGGGCCGTCGCCGAACTCGACGGCGTGCTCGGTGCCGTCCGTGCCGCGCTCCCACACGAACGCCTGGCCGTGGGCGTCGGCGACCAGGTAGTGCAGGGGCAGGCCGAGGTCGTACTGCTTGGCCCCCAGCAGCGCCTGCTTGGCCTGGGCCGCGGTCTCGCAGGTGTCCATGAGGAACCGGGGCAGTTGCAGGCTGCCGAGCCCGACCTGCGGGGCGTCCTGCCGCGGCACGGTGGCCGTCTCGGCGTCGGCGATCAGCAGCATGACGGCCAGGCCGGCCTCGTTGATGCCGTCGATGCAGCCGTCGAGGCCGTTCATGGTGATGACGGTCGAGGCGAGCCCGTCGTCGGGCACGGTGCTGATCACGTACGGGCGGGCGGCCATGGGCAGCTCGCCGGGGCGGGCCGGCTCGCCCATGAGCCGGCCGGCGGTGTGCAGGAAGAAGTCGTAGTTGCGGCCCACCCGGCCGTGCCCGTCGGTGGACGCGGACGGCGGGCACCACAGGGCCGAGCAGGCGGCGTCCGCGGGCACGTAGTCCCAGCCGTCCAGGGCCAGCTCGTCCTGGTCGGGGTCGAGGCCGAGCGCCGCCGCGGCGCCGTCCCATGCGGGCGTGGTGCTGCGGCCAGTTCCGTTCGAACCAGGACATCCTTGCTCTGATCACCGCCGGGTCGGCGGTCCTGGGCGACCAGCCGAGCCGGCGGGCCTCCTCGGTGAGCACCCGGCCGATCTCGAACTGGCTGCCGGTGACGGTGAGGTGCGTGACGAGCTGGAAGTCGTCATTGCCGCCGGCCACGCAGGTCATGTAGGTCATGCCGCCGATGGTGCCGCCGCCCGCTGACCGGGCTCCTACCGTCGGCTGACCGCCCGCCCGCGAGACGATCAGCCGGTCAGTTTCCCCACCTGCTGGACGACCACCAGGACGGTCAGCGTCCCGAAGAACGCCACCGACCAGACCAGCGCCCCCAGCCGGTACGACCTGACCTTGATCGCCTCCGGCAGCGCCCGCCGGTTCAGCACGATCAGCAGGATCGAGTACACGAACATCATCACCGCCGCGAAGCAGGCCGAGAACACCAGCAGGATCAGCGGCTGGTCGAGCCCGAGCAGCAGGATCGCGATGCCGACCAGCGTCATCGCCCAGACGGTGACGAAGTACACCCGGTTCACCGAGACGGGCCGGTCGCGCAGGTAGACCGTCTTGATCGTGTCCGAGGCCAGCCGCGAGGTGTAGTCGACGATGCCCATGGCCGAGGCGAACAGGGCCAGCGCGCCGATCAGCCAGAACAGGATCCCGAACCACGTGCCGACCGTGCCCTGCAGCACCTCGCCCTCGACCTTCAGGAAGCCGATGTCGTTCCTGCCCGTCACCTCCGGCCGGCCGAAGACGGTCGAGTAGGCCAGCATCGACATCAGCCCGATCGTCAGGAACGACACCAGCGCGAACGTGGCGCCCTGCTCGGCGTTGGCGAAGCGCCACCACCGGCGCCAGCGCGCCAGGTTGTCGTCGGTCGGCGGGAACTGGAAGCCGGTCGAGGCGGCCGCCTCCTCCTCGCCGGTGACCGGGCTGACCAGGCGCGGAACGTACGAACCCATGCCGAAGCCCTTGTCGCGGATCCAGTTGCTCTGGCACAGGTTCTGGCCGCCGCCCGCGCCGGCGTAGGCGACGGCGCCCATGAGCACGGCGATCCCGAGCTCCCCGGCCGGGAAGCGGGCGCCGACGGTGAGCCCCTTGCCCAGCTCGACCCAGCTGTCGGCGTTGACGGCGAACAGGATCGCGACCACGGCCAGCGTGGCCACCAGGGCGATCTTCACGAAGATCACCCGTTCGAGGGCCGTGTAGATCACCGGCGCCAGCGTCAGGCCCAGCGCGATGACGACGAGCATGCCGATCGCGATCCACCGCACCCCGCCCGCCCCGGCCCCGGTCAGGTACGTCACCATGGTCGCGGACGTCGTCACCCACCCCGGCCACAGGTTCGAGGCCAGCGTCAGCACGACGAAGACCAGCCCCCAGTGCCGCCACATCCGGCTGAACCCGGTCAGCGCGGTCTCGCCGGTGGCCAGCGTGTACCGCTCGATCTCCATGTTCAGGAACCACTGGGTGACGATGCCGACCGCGGCCCCCCAGACGAACACCAGCCCCACCTGGGAGGCGATGTAGGGCCAGAGGATGAACTCGCCCGACGCCAGCCCCACCCCCGCCCCGACCAGCCCCGGGCCGATGACGCGCCAGGTCGAGCGGGGAGGGTCGGGCAGGTCGCGGACGGCGACGGACGGCAGGACTCGCGCGGGGACGGTGGGGGTGAAGTCCGTCATGCGGATCTCCTCGTTACGGCTTCCCGTACCGTCACCTTACGCAGATCGCTCACGCCGGTGAACTATCCGGTCAGGGTCACCACGTAGTCCCCGAGGTCCGTGAGCCCGTCCACCCGCCCGCCGGACTCCATCAGGCCGCCCAGCACCTCGCGCATCGCCGTCCGCCAGGCCCTGGCCGCCGCCGGGTCGTGCACGCGCAAATGTTCGACGTCGTGCGGCGTGCCCACCAGCACGACGTCCGAGTCCGCCGGGCGCACGACCGGGCCGGAGCCGTCCTCGGCCAGCACCCGGGCGCGGCCTTCCGCCGGTGCCGGCCGTGGCCGCAGCGGCCGCTCGTCCAGCGGCCACACCGCCAGCAGGCGGTCGGAGGAGTCGCCCTCGTTGATCGCGTCGGCCATGACGCCGTAGAAGTCCCGCAGGTACGCCTGCGGGCGGGCGCCCAGCTTGACCAGGTTGAACCGGGCGTTGCGGCGGACGAGCGGGTCGAAGGTCCAGCTGATGCGGTCCAGGCCGCGTTCCAGGCACCACGCCCGCTGGTGCAGCTTGAGCGCGTAGCCGATGCCCCTGCCGATCGAGGCGCCCGTCACGTGGGAGTGCAGCGCGCCGTCCGCCGCCCGGAAGCCCACCGACGCGCCCACGAGCACGTCGTCCTCGTACGCGCCGGCCACGTAGTTGCCGGTGTGCGCGAACCCGACCATCAACTCGACGCTGACCGGCGCGTTGCCCGGATCGGGCCGCCAGATGTCATCGAAAAGCCGGAAGACCTGCGCGAACTCGCCCATCTCGTGCAACTCGCGGATCGTCACACCACTCTTGGCCGCCGCCTCGGCGGCCTCCTCCCGGCTCGTCATGCCCCCCACTATGCCCGCCGGACGGCGACATGCCCGCCCGCGGACCGCGGACGGGCATGTCAGAGGCTGCCGGAGATCACTTCACCAGCGGCCCGAGCGTGCGTTCCATGACGCAGTCGTTCTCGAACTTCCTGTCGTAAGTCGTCGTGCGGCCGTACCAGTGGCCCCTGACGCGCACGGAGACGGGGGAGTAGTTGCGCGGGCACGCGCCCGGATCGACGTTGAGATCCTTGACCACGCCGTCGACCTCGTGCAACTCCGCGCAGGCCGTGCGCGGGCGCGGGTGGGTGCCGCCGTCGGGGTCGCAGGTGAGCCGCATCGAGTACGCGCCGCCGCCGTTGCTCGGGGTGACGGTGATGAACAGCAGCACGCCCGGCTCGTCGGCGGCGGCGGCCCCGGCCGGGCTCGCCCCGAACGGGACGACGAGCGCGGCGGACGCGCACAGGGCTAGGGCGGCCGTCCTGCGAGCGGCGGTCAGCACGGATTTCATGGAACCTCCCTGGTCAACGTGCGCCCCGAGAGCGGCGGCGCACGTCAAATGACTACAGGCAGTCACCATATCGATACCACTGGTGAAGGAGTGACAGAATGCTGTCCCCGCCGATCACCCCCCGCTCCCGCCGCGGGCCTGGTTGTCTCAGCGCACGGCCTCGATCAGGGCGCGGAGGAGGACCGCGCGGCGTGGCATCTCGGCCACCACCACGTGCTCGTGGTCGGCGTGCGCGCCGCCGCCCACCGCGCCCAGCCCGTCGAGCGTCGGGCAGCCGGCCCCGGCGGTGAAGTTCCCGTCGGAGGCGCCGCCCACCGCCGCGCTGGGCAGCGGGCCCACGTCCAGCCCCGCGGCCAGGTCCTGGGCCAGGGCGTAGAGCGAGGCCGACATCGCGGCTTCGAGCGGCGGCCGGTTGGGGCCCCCTTCGACCTCCAGCCGCGTGCCGGGCACCACGGGGGCCAGCGCGCGCATCGCGGCGTCCACCCGCAGCTGCTCGGCCACCGTGCTCGCCCGCACGTCGACCCCCACCGTCGCCTCGGCCGGGACGGTGTTGAGCGTCGTCCCGCCGCGCAGCACGGTCGGGGTGACCGTCGTGTCACCGGCTCCGAGTGCGGCGATGGCCAGGATCTGGTGCGCCAGCTCGACGCCCGCGTTCGCGCCCTTCTCCGGCTCCAGCCCGGCGTGCGCCGCCTTGCCGCGCACCCGCAGCGTGTACATCGACGTGCCCTTGCGGGACGTCTTCAGCGCGCCGCCGTCCGCGCTGGCCTCCATGACGAACGCGGCGGCCAGCCCCCGCGCGGTGTCCGCGATCAGCGGCGCGGACGTGATCGAGCCGAGCTCCTCGTCACCGGTGATCAGCAGCGTGACGCCGTCGAGCGAGCCGAGCCCGGCGAGCGCGTGGAACGTCTGCACCAGTCCCGCCTTCATGTCGAACACGCCCGGCCCGCGGGCCACCCCGTCGACGACCGACCAGGGATGGGTCGCCAGCGTGCCGATCGGCCAGACGGTGTCGTGGTGGCCGAGCAGCAGCACCCTTGGCGTGCCGAACGACCAGCGCAGATGGGTGACGCCGTCGATCACCAGGAACTCCGGCCGGGCCCCCAGGTGACGGGCCCCCATCGCGGCCACGACCTCGGCGCTGCGGGCCACGGCCGCGAGGTCACGCGAGAACGACTCGCACAGGACCAGCTCCTCCAGATCCTCGATCATGCCAGCCGCTCTCCGAGGAACCGGTGGACGTTCCCACCGATGATCTTGGCGACGTCCTTCTCCGGCAGGCCGCGGGCGAGCAGCCCCTCGGTCACCATGGGCAGCCCGGTGGGCCCCTCCAGACCGGGGATCGACGCCTTGGAGTCGAGGTCGTCGGGCTCCAGGCCCTCGCAGCACGGGGGCGTCAGGTCGTCCATGACCTCGCGGATGAAGTCGGGGCCGAGGCCGACGTGGTCGATCCCGGCCACCTGCGCGACGTGCTCGATGTGGTCGAGCAGGCGGTCGAGCGTCATTTCCTCCCTGCGCTCGGCCAGGAAGGGGGCGAAGAAGTTCACGCAGACCACGCCGCCCGTGGCGGCGACCCCGCGGAGCTGGTCGTCGGTGAGGTTGCGGTGGTGGTCGCGCAGCGCGCGGGCCGCGGAGTGAGTGGCCATGACGGGCTTGGTCGCCAGCTCCAGCACGTGGGCCACGCCCGACGCGCCCAGGTGCGAGACGTCGAACACCATGCCGAGGCGCTCCATCTCGCTCAGGGCGGCCACGCCGCGGCTGGTCAGGCCGCTGCCGGTGGCGTCCTCGGCGCTGCCGTCGGCCAGCGGCGTACGCCCGAAGTGCGCGATCGAGGCCACCCGCACGCCCAGCCGGTGGACGGTCGAGATCAGCTCGACGCTCTCGTCGAGCCCCGGCATGCTCTCCAGCGCGAGCACCAGGGCGATCTTGCCCTCCTCCAGTGCCGCGTCGATCGCCGAGGCGTCGAGGCAGAGCCGTACGGTGTCGGGGTTGCCCTCCGCGATCACGTGGGCGCACTCGATCATGCGCAGCGTCTGCCGCAGCGCGCCCTCGGGCCGGTACTGGTCGTCGATGAAGACCGGCAGGATCTGCAGGTCGACCCCGCCCTCGACGAGCTGCGGCAGCCACTGCCGGCGGAAGAAGGAGGCCCACTGCTGGGGCGGCCGGGCGGCGACCGCCATGAGCAGATCATTGTGGGTGTCGGCCACGACGGCACGCCGATGCAGGGGAAGCGTCATGCGAAGGACGTTACCGCGCGCCCCCGACCTGCTCCAATGCGCCTCAAGTCCGATTTTTCGCCCATATCTTGTTCACGGCACCGAAGACGGGACCTCCTCGACCGTCCGGTACGCCGCGCGCGGCGGCCGGGCGGTGAGCCGCCGGTAGAGCGTCGTCGGGCCGGGCCAGTTGTTGGTGACCCGCCCCTCGGCCGTCTTGTACCAGCTCCGGCACCCCTCGCCCCACACCATGCGGGCCATCGCCGCGTCGAGCTGCCTGGCCCAGGCGGCCATCGCCTCGGGACGCACCTCGATCGGCCCCTCCTCGGCCACCCGCGCCAGGCAGGCCATGACGTGCCGCACCTGGCACTCGATCATGTAGATGATCGAGTTGTGCCCGAGGTTCGTGTTCGGGCCGTAGAGCAGGAACAGGCTGGGGAAGCCGGGCACCGAGATGCCGAGGTAGGCGTGCGCGCCGTCGCGCCACTGCTCGGCCAGCGACCGCCCGCCGAGCCCGGTGACCTCCATCGGGGCCAGGAACTCGGTGCTCAGGAAGCCGGTGGCGTACACGATCGTGTCGGCCTCGCGCAGCCCCTCGGCGGTCTCCACGCCCTTCGGCCCGATCCGGACGATCGGATCGGTGACGACGTCGACGTCCGGCCTGGTCAGTGCCGGGTAGAAGGCGCTGTCGATGACGACGCGCTTGCAGCCGGGCGGATAGCCGGGCGTCAGCTTCGCCCGCAGGACGGGGTCGGGGACCTGGGCGCGCAGATGGTCCAGGGCGCGCTTCTTCAGCAGGCCGGCGCTCCAGCCCTCGGCCAGGGCCGGGTAGAGCGTCGCCTCGGCGTACCGGTAGATCCACTCGCGGTAGGCCCGCTGGAGGCCGGGGACGTAGTGGAAGGCCAGCCGGGCGAGCGGGCCGAAGGTGGCGTCGGGCTTGGGGATCACCCAGTTGGGCGTGCGCTGGAAGACGTCGAGGTGCGCGGCCCGCTCGGCGGCGGCCGGGACGAGCTGGGCCGCCGACGAGCCGCTGCCGATCACGGCGACGCGGCGGCCGGTGAGGTCGTGGTCGTGGTTCCAGCGGGCCGAGTGGAAGGAGACGCCCTCGAAGTCGGACATGCCGGGGATCTCGGGCAGGTGGGGGCGGTTGAGCTGGCCCACGCTCATGACGACCACGTCGAACGCCTCGGTGCGCTCGCCGCCGTCGTGGATGCTGGTGACCTGCCAGCGGCGGCCGTCGAAGGCCGCTCGCCGCACTTCCGCACCGAAGCGGATTTTTCGCCTGACGTCGTATTTATCAGCGCAATGCTCTAGGTAGGCCAGGATTTCGGGTTGGGCTGGGTAGCGGCGGGTCCAGCTCGCGTACTTCTCGAACGAGTACGAATACAGGTGCGAGGGGATGTCGCAGCCCGCGCCCGGGTAACTGTTGTCCCGCCACGTGCCGCCGAGGTCGGCGGCCTTCTCGAAGACCGTGAAGGAGCCGATCCCGGCACGCCGCAGCCGGATCGCCATGCACAGGCCGCCGAAGCCCGCTCCGATGATCGCGACGCTGGGTGCCATGCCGTCCTCCGCGAAGTCAGGATCCACTTACAGTACGCCGAACCGCGTTCTGGCGACACCCTCCGCCACGCCCCGCGCGACCCTTCCGCGGGCCGGTAGTCTGCGCAGGTGGCTGCTGTGACGCTGACTGAGGTGATCGAGGTGCTCGAGGCGGCCTACCCGCCCGCCCGGGCCGAGTCGTGGGACGCGGTGGGGCTGGTCTGCGGCGACCCCGCCCGGCGGGTGCACAAGGTGCTGTTCGCCGTCGATCCGGTGGCGGTCGTGGGCGAGGAGGCCCTCGACTGGGGCGCCGACCTGATCGTCACCCACCACCCGCTCTACCTGCGCGGCACCACCAGCGTGGCCGCCACCACGCCCAAGGGCCGCCTGATCCACCGCCTGATCAAGCACGAGGTCGCCCTCTACACCGCCCACACCAACGCCGACACCGCCAATCCCGGCGTCTCCGACGCCCTGGCCAGGGCCGTGGGCCTGACCGGCGACCTCGTGCCGCTCCAGCCCTTCCCCGACGACCCCTGGCGCGGCCTGGGCCGCATCGGCGAGCTGCCCGAGCCCGCGACGCTGGGCGAGTTCGCCGCGCGGGCCGCCAAGGGGCTGCCGCGCACCGCCGGCGGCCTGCGGGTGGCGGGCGACCTGGCCCGTCCGGTCTCGCGCGTCGCGGTCAGCGGCGGCGCGGGCGACTCCCTGCTCGGCGCGGCCAGGGCGGCCGGCGTCGACGTGTTCCTCACGGCAGACCTACGGCACCATCCGGCCGGCGAGTTCGTCGAGGCCGGGGGCCCCGCCCTGATCGACGCCGCCCACTGGGCCACCGAGTGGCCCTGGCTCGACAGCGCGGCGTCCATCCTGCGCTCCAGTGGCGTTACCGTTGAAACGCGCGTCTCCGCCACGGTCACCGATGCTTGGACAAGAGGATATTGATCATGAAAGCAGCCCCTGAGGCCCAGAAGCGACTGCTCGACCTGGCAGAGCTCGACTCCGTGATCGACCGGCTGGCGCACCGCCGGCGCACCCTGCCCGAGCTGGCCGAGATCGACGAGCAGTCCAAGCGCCTGGCCCGGCTCGTCACCCAGGTCATCGAGGCCGAGACCGAGGCCGGCGACCTCGCGCGCGAGCAGGCCAAGGCGGAGAACGACGTCGACGCCGTGCGCACCCGCGCCGACCGCGACCAGAAGCGCCTCGACTCCGGCGCCGTGACCTCGCCCCGCGACCTGGCGAGCCTGCAGTCCGAGATCGCCTCGCTGCAGAAGCGCCAGGGCGACCTGGAGGAGGTCGTGCTGGAGATCATGGAGCGCAGGGAGGCGGCCGACGGCAAGGTCACCGACCTGGTCGCCCAGCGCGACGAACTGGCCGCCACCCGCGCCGCCGCCGAAGACCGCCGTGACGCCGCGCTGGCCGAGATCGACAAGGAGGCGGGCGAGGTCCGGGCCCGCCGCGCCGCCGTCGCCGGCGAGATCCCCGCCGACCTGCTGAAGCTCTACGACAAGCTCAAGGAGCAGTACGTCGTGGGCGCCGCCATGCTGCACGGCGGCCGTTGCCAGGGTTGCAAGGTGGCCCTGTCCATCGCCGAGATGAACTCCATCAAGGCCGCCCCCCACGACGAGGTGCTGCGCTGCGAGGAGTGCCGGCGGATCCTGGTCCGCACCCCGGAGTCCGGCCTGTGACGTCCTACGTCATCGAGGCCGACGGCGGCTCGCGCGGCAACCCGGGCCCGGCCGGCTACGGCGCGGTCGTCCGGGACGCCGCCGACGGCCAGGTGCTGGCCGAGGCCGCCGAGGCGATCGGCGTCACGACCAACAACGTGGCCGAGTACCGGGGGCTGATCGCCGGGCTGACCGCCGTGCTGGGGGTGGGCGGCGAGGGCGCCGAGGTGGCCGTGCGGATGGACTCCAAGCTGGTCATCGAGCAGATGGCGGGCCGCTGGAAGATCAAGAACGAGGGGCTGCGTCCGCTCGCCCTCGAGGCCGGGGCGCTGGCCAGGCGGCTGCGGGTGGTCGAGTGGACCTGGATCCCGCGCGAGCACAACAAACACGCCGACCGGCTGGCCAACGAGGCCATGGACGCCGCCGCCAAGGGCCTGACCTGGAAGGCGGGCGGCACCCACGACACCGGCGCGCCGGGGGCCGCGGCCGTCCCGGCTGCCGCCGTGCCCGCGGCCCGCACGCCGGCGCCGGTCGTCGAGCAGACCGACCTCCTCGACGCGGGCGCCATCGCCGAGATGTCGGCCCCCACGGCGTCCGTGGCGGCCGCCCAGCAGCGTTCCAAGGGCACCGGCTGGGCCCCGCCCACCCGTGTGGCCACCTCGTTGCTGCTGCTCAGGCACGGCGAGACGCCGCTGTCGGTCGAACGCAGGTTCTCCGGCCTCGGCGACGCCGAGCTCACCGCCAACGGGCTGGCCCAGGCGGCGGCCGCCGCCGACCGGTTGTCGCGCGAGCCGTACCGGCCGGACGTCATCGTCTCCTCGCCGCTCAAGCGGGCCAGGCAGACGGCCGAGGCCGTGGCCCGGCGCACCGGGCTCGACGTCGAGATCGACGAAGACCTCAGGGAGGCCGACTTCGGCGCCTGGGAGGGGCACACGTTCACCGAGGTGCAGCGGGAGTGGCCCGCCGAGCTGGCCGCCTGGCTGGCCGGCCCCGACGCCGCGCCGCCCGGGGGCGAGAGCTTCGCCACGGCGGCCCGTCGCGTCCAGGCGGTGGGGGAGCGGCTGGTGGAGCGCTACGAGGGCAAGACCGTCCTCGTCGTCTCCCACGTGACCCCGATCAAGATGTTGCTGCGCGAGGCCCTCACGGCGCCTCTGAGCGCGCTCTACCGGATGCACCTCGACCTGGCCTGCCTGTCGCTGATCGAGTACTACGCCGACGGCCCCGCCGTGGTGAAGTCCTTCAACGACACCTCCCACCTACGCTGAGCACCGCCGATGCCACGACCCATCCGCTTTAGTACGACGGTGGCGAAGGCGTGCTTCGGCTGGCTCGCGTGGGTTGCGCGTGGTGGTGGTGAAGCTGTGCTTCAAGCGGCCCGCGTGGGTGATGGCGGTGAAGCTGTGCTTCGGCCGACGCGGATGCGTTGAGCGCGGCCGCGCCGGGAGCCGCCAGAACATCCCGGCGCGGCCGCTGCTGCCTCCGCCCCCCTCAGGCGGTGACATGCCCATCCCACCCAATCGATCTTGCGACTCGGTTGGGAACGGCTTGAGGTTTGATAACCTCGCTTGAGACGAGTCGGCCGGGCGGCCGCGTCGGGTCTTCGGGCCCGCCGAGGAAGGTCCGGGCTCCACAGGGCAGGGTGGTCGGTAACGCCGACCCGGGGTGACCCGCGGGACAGTGCCACAGAAAGCAGACCGCCTCCCACCTCGGTGGAAGGTGAGGGTGAAAGGGTGGTGTAAGAGACCACCAGCGCCCACGGTGACGTGGGCGGCTAGGTAAACCCCACCCGGAGCAAGGTCAAGAAGGGACGCTCTCCGGAGCGTTCCGCGCGCGACGTTCGAGGGCTGCCCGCCCGAGCCGCGCGGGTAGACCGCTTGAGGCCGCCGGCAACGGCGGCCCTAGATGGATGGTCGCCCCTTCGTTCGCGAAGGACAGAACCCGGCCTACAGGCCGGCTCGTCTCTCACCTCCCAGTTCCTGGGCCTCGCGGCCGTGCACGATCAGGGCGTACAGCACCAGTACGTCCACCGCGATGACCGCGAGCGACCACCACGGGTTGACCGCGATCCAGGTCAGCTGCGTCATCGCGTTGATCATGACGAGAACCACCGCCACGACGCGGGCCCAGGTCTGCCCCACGCTCACCGCGATACCGGTCAGGAGCAGGACGATCCCGAACAACAGGTGGATCCAGCCCCAAGTGCCGACGTTGAAGAACAGCAGGCGGGATGGTGTGCGGACGAACAGCCCGCTGTTGATCACCGCGTAGAGACCGGTGATGATGTTGAACACCCCGGCCATGATCATGAGCATGCCGGCGAACCATACCCAGCCCACCCAGCCCGTGACGGGCCTGCTCTGGTACGTCATGTCGAACCCTCCCCCGTGAGTTCACGTACACCGGCAGTCACCTGCCCGTCGAACTGAGCTGTATGCGTCTTCCCAGCTCACGAGGTTTCGACGACGCGCCAGGAGGCCGACGGCGAGCGCCGGAAGCCCAGCCGCCTCCGACGCCGCCTGACGGCCTCCGCCGGGGCCCTGGCGGCGCTTCCGCCGAAACTCGGCGGCGCTTCCGCCAAGTCCCGGCGGCGCTCCTACCGGGCCCGGCGGCGCTTCCACCGGGCCCGGCGGCGCTTCCACCGGGCCCGGCGGCGCTTCCACCGGGCCCGGCGGCGCTTCCACCGGGCACGGCGATGCTTTCACCGGGGCCCTGGCGGCGCTTGCGGGCTCAGGAGGAGCGGGCGTCCCAGGCGGCGAGGATGGCGGCCTCCTTCTCCGGGGCCATCCCGTGGACCATCCTTCGCCCGTAGGAACGCTGCTCCTCCGGGATCTCCCTCAACCACGCCCACGTGTCACGCACGGTCTCCGCGACCGGACGCGCCCGCAGCCCCGCCGCCTCGGCCTTGCCCGTCGGCACGCTCCAGAAGTTGTCGTTCTCCTCAGACGGCGGCCCGCCCCACAGCGGCAGCTCCACGAACGCCCCGGCCCCCTGCTCGACCAGGAACTCCGCGTCCATCCACACGAACTCCGCGTCGGACCCGGTGACCTGCTTGCACAGCTCCAGCCACTCGCCGTAGGTGGTGTTGCCCGCCGGGCCGGTCACCGCGAACCGGCCGGCGACGCCCCGCTCGGCCTGGTCGAGGGTGAAGATGGCGACGTCGCGGGCGTCGATGAGCTGCATCGGCGCGGCGGGATCGCCCGGCGCCAGCACCCGGCCACCCCGCGAGATGCGGGTCAGCCACCAGGGCAGCCGGGCCACGTTCTCGTAGGGGCCGAGGATCAGCCCAGGCTGGATGATCAGCGCGTTGCCGTCGAAACCCTGCTCGACCGCCCGCTCGCACCCGGCCTTCAGCACGCCGTAGTCGCCGTCGTCGGGACCGGCGTCGGGCTCGCACGGCCATCCGCCGGTGTCCTCGGTCGCGGCCTTGGCGGGGAACCCGTCGAGGGCCGAGACGCTGGAGATGAACGCGTACGTCGCCGCCCGGCCCGACAGCGCCCGCACCGACTCGCCCACCACCCGCGGCACATACCCGGACGTGTCCACCACAAAGTCCCACGACCGGCCGTCGGCCAGCCGCTCCAGATCGGCGACGGACTCCCGGTCGCCGCGCACGGCCTCGACGCCCGGCACATCGCCGCCGCTCTGCCCTCTGTTGAACGTCGTGACCTCATGGCCACGCGCCAACGCCTCCTCCGCGATGGCGCGCCCCAGGAACCCTGTGCCGCCGATGAGCAAAATCTTCATGAACCCATCTTCCGCGCCCGGCGGGGCGCGGGCTCACAACTTCACGGAGAGCGAAGACCGCAGCGGCGGCACCAGGTGCACCCGCGCCGACCCGATGTCGAAGTACAGGCCCACCAGCTCCAGCTTGCCCGCCCTGACCTGCTCGTCCACCTTCCGGTAGGTGCGCAGGTTCTCCAGCTGCTGCTGGACGTTCACCCGGCACAACACGTCGAGGGCCCCCTTGTGCAGCCGGTCGCCCTCGGTCTCGATGAACCTGGCCAGGCTGTGGTTCCCGTGCCGCAACCACCGCCGCAGCCCCGGCAGGCTGCCGGCCTGCACCCCGGCGCTGAGCACCCCGGCCATGGCCCCGCACCCCGAGTGCCCGCACACGGTGATCGTGCGCACGCCCAGCACCTGCGTGGCGTACTCGATCGCGGCCACCACCGAGTCGTCGTGCGGCTCGGAGCCGCGGCGCGGCACCAGGTTGCCGATGTTGCGCACGGTGAACAGGTCGCCGGGACCGCTCGCGGTGATCAGGCTGGGCACGATCCTGGAGTCGGCGCACGTGATGAACAGGTGGGTCGGCTGCTGCTTGCGCGCCAGCTCGGTGAAGATGGGCCGGACCAGCGGCGCCGTGGTGCGGTGGAAGTCGCGCGCCCCTTCGGTGCAGGTCACCGGGGTGGAGCCGCCGTCGTCGGGGATGGCCCGGCGCTGCGGGCGCGTCCGCCGCTGCGCCCACGGCACCCACCGCCGGTCCGGCGACCTGCCGGGATACGCGCGGGCCCCGCCGGCCGCCAGCGTGTACCACTCGTCGTGCGGCTCGTCGAGGTCGACCGTGCCGCCCGCCTGCTCGTGGTCCAGCCGCCAGGAGTGGATGGCCTCGAAGGCCGCGTTGTCCATGAAGTCGATGGTGAGGTCGAGGTCGACCGGCGTGCCGGCGGGGATCGACCGCAGCTCGTGCGTGAGCCTGGGCACGCCGAGGAACGTCAGCGAGCCGCTGATCGTCACGTGCAGCCGGCCGTCCGGCTCCTCGCGCCTGCGCACGCTCACCCAGGTCAGCCGGCGCAGCGCCAGCAGCGCGGCCAGCGCCGCCCCGGCCAGCACCCCCTCGGCCAGGCCCAGCACGATCCCGGTCGCCGCCGTCACCACGTAGACCGGCACCTCGCCGTGCCCGCGGCCCTTCCTGACGCGCGCCAGCCCCACCATCCGCACGCCGGTGAACACCAGCAGCGCCGCCAGCGCCTCCAGCGGGATCAACCGCACCGACCAGCCCAGACCCACCGCGAAGGCCAGCACCCACACCCCGTGCAGGATCGCCGCCGACCGGGTGCGCCCGCCCGCCCGCACGTTCGCCTCCGTACGGACGACGCCGCCGGCGATCGGCAGGCCGCCCAGCGCCCCCGACACCATGTTGGCCACGCCCTGGCCGGTCAGCTCCTGGTCGAGGTCGGCGCGGCGGCCGGGGTGCGTCCCGTCGGCGGCGGACGCGCACAACAACGACTCGACGCTGCCCAGCAGCGCCACGAGCAGCACCGCGCCCACGATCGTGTGCCAGTCGGCGGACGGCAGCACGGGGAAGCCCCACCCGGAGAAGCTGCCCGCCAGGTCGACGTGGGTGACGTCCCAGCCGGCCAGCCAGGCGACGCCCGCCGTGGCCGGCAGCGCGACCAGCGGCGCGGGCACCACCCTGACCCGGGCCGGCAGCCGCGTCCACGACGCCAGCACCGCGATCGTGAACAGGCCCAGCGCGACCTTGTGCCCGTGGAGGCCGGCGATCTGGCCGGGCAGTGCGGCGAGGTTGGCCAGGGCCGACAGCTGCGGCTGCCCGCCGAGGACCACGTGGAGCTGGGAGAGCGCGAGGATCACGCCGACCGCGGCCAGCAGGCCGCGCACCACCGCGGGGGAGACGGCCGGGACGATCCGGGCCACCTTCACCACGCCGAGCACCAGCTGGACGACCCCCGCCAGCAGCGTGATCATGCACGTGGCCCGCCAGCCGTGGATCCGCACCAGCTCCACGACCACCACGGACACCCCTGCCGCTGGCCCGCTCACCTGGACGGCCGACCCGCCCAGCGAGCCGGCCACGACCCCGCCCACGACGGCGGCGATGAGCCCGGCGGCCGGCGGGGCGCCCGAGGCCGCCGCGATGCCCAGGGAGAAGGGGACTGCGACGAGGAAGACCACGAGCGAAGCGGGTAGATCATGCCGTAGCGTACGCAACCAGCTACTGAGGGTATCGCCGATCATGTCGGAAACCCTAGTGGTGCGCCACCCCCGCTTTAGGGGGTCGTCGCGGGGGTTTTACTCATTCGGTAAGGGGCCGGGGATCACCGGTAGTAGTCGTTGTAGTCCTGCTCGGGGGCGCGGCGACGGCCGCTGCCCTTGTCGGCCTGGCCGGGAGCGGCCGCGCCCTGCGACTGCCCGCCGTACGTCGGCCAGTTGGCCGTGCCGGACGGCGGCTCGGGCCAGGCGGGGCCGGGCCCGGCGGCGGTGAAGTCGCCGGTCTCGTACGCGATGGAGGACGGCGCGGGCGGCACCGGCGGAGCCGACAGGACGTCGTCGTAGGCCGAGACCGCGCGGGCGGGGACGGTGGGCGTGCCGGTGGCCGGAGAGGGGCCCGTGATGGGTGAGCCGGAGTCGTCGGCCACGGCCCAGCCGGCGCGCACCTCGTACGAGGCCGGGAACGCGGCGGCCGGCGAGGCGGCGGCGGGCTGCTCCACGAAGGCGGGCCAGGAGCTCGCCGGGCCGCCGTAGGAGGCGGGGGAGGGGTCGTCGAGGATGTCGGGCGAGGCGGCGGGCCAGGAGCCGGAGGTGGCTGCGGCGGGCGCGCCCGTCCAGGTGGTCTCAAGAGCGTCGGCCGCGGTGTGCGCACCGTTGTTGGCGGCGTTGTTGGCGGCGGTGTTGGCGGCGGTGCCGGCCGCGTTGTTGTAGGCGGGGAACGGGTCGCTGGTCGGTGCGCCGTGGATCGGCGCGACGGGCGCGACCGGGAAGGACCCGCTGGAGGTGACGCCTGCGTAGGACCCGCCGCCGGCGACCGGGTGGGCGGGGAACGAGCCGCCGCCCGCTGCCGGGACGGCCGGGTGGGCGCCGCTCGCGGGCAGGGGCTCGGGGCGGGAGGCCGGCACGACCGGCTGGGCGCCGCCGCCGAGGAGGCTGAGCACGTCGGGCGTGGGCGCCGCGAACGTCACCGTGCGCTGGTCGGCCATGTCGGAGGCGGAGGGGGTGGGCCGCTTGGCGGGCTCCACCAGGTCGGCGAGGTTGGCCGCGGCGGCGGCGGGCTGGCGCTGGGGCAGCGGGGCCTGGACGGTCGCGGCGTTGGGGTCGGCCGCGGCGGCCACGGGCTTGGGCTTCGCGGGACGTTCACGGTGCTCGGCGGGCTGCTCACGCTCGACGGGACGGGCGGCGCCCTTCCTGGCCGCCACGGTGCCGCCGGCGCCGAAACCGCCCTCCTCGGCGTCGCTGCGGATGTTCGCCCAGAACTCCTCGTCCTCGTGGTCGGTGGTCGGGTTGCCCCACTCGTCGACGCCACGCCTGCCACGCTGGCCGGTGCGGACGGGCTTGGGCTTCACCTCGTCGATCGGGGAGAAGTCAGGGCTGAAATTGGCCATGCGCGGTTCGTGCGCGGCGAACTCGTCGGTGGACCGGGCGTGCGTCATCTCCTCCTTCTCGGCCATCTCCTTCAGCCGTTCCGGAGGGAGAGAGCTCTCCCGGCGGTTCATGGAACGCATGCCCAGTGCCACGACGACGAGCACGAGGAGCACGACAGCGACCAAGCTCACGACGACCGCGATCATTGCACCACCCTCAAAGCCATGGCCTCCCTGTGGCATCGGTGAGATCGCGCGGCCATCGACGCGATCTGCCCCCTTTGATCACCAATGCCTAACAATTGGATCTGATTCTGTCGGACCACTATGAGAGTTGTCACACCCTACGTAGAGAATTGGTCCATCCCGTCTACCTGCGGTGATCGATCTGTCACTGGATGTTCACCGCCGTCAGCCGGCCCCGGGCGATCGTGTGGTCGGCGATCTCCTTCAAGATCTCGGGGAGGCCGCCCTCTTTCGCCTCGACCTTGTCGTTCAGCGTGTAGACGGTGAACCGGTAACTGCCCGGAGTGTTGCAGGGCGGTTCGTAGCCCGCCTTCCCACTGGTCACCGTGGCCTGACCGGAGCCCTCGGGGGGACTCTCGGCGGCACCCGGCCCCAGCTCGGTCGTGGTCGCCGGGATGTTGTAGAGCACCCAGTGCACGGCCGATTCGGAAGGAGTATGGGAATCGACCACGATCGCGATCGACTTCGCCTTCGGCAAGGGTTCGCTGGACCAGCGCAGCGGCGGGCTGCCCTGGCGGCCTCGGCAGGAGAACTCGCTCGGCAGCGGCATGCCGTCGCGCAACTCCGGGCTCGAGACGTTGATCTCCGCGATCTCCTTCGCCTGTGATCTTCCGATGCCCAGGGCGGCGCAACCGGACAGGGTGAGCGCGAAAGCCACCACTGTCACACTGACAGCGGCCCGCCTCACACGTGATGCCGTGTTACACAGCCCCATGCCGGATGATGCTACGCGGCTCTCGGCGGTGCGCAGACCGTTTCCCGATGGTCGGTCGTCGGTAAAGGAGCCGAAACCGGCCAGAATGCGGGGATCTCGGGGGTGAAGTTGGCCACAGGGACGCCGTCGGCGAAGGGCCGCGGGTGACGATGCGATGACCTTCCTGGCCTGCCCGTTCGGTGGGGCGCGCGACGCGGTCGCGGCGCGCGGGGTCAAAGGACAAAACGGGCATGGTTTCGGACGGCGCCCAGCACGCAAAATTCAGATGCGCCGAACGAGGCAGATGTGCTCCGTGCGGAGGATGCGGCCGCCCAGGTCTCTGCGCCTTGTACGGGGGTGCGACTGCCCGGGTCTCTGTGGGTTGTACGGGGTGTGGCGGCCCGGGTCTCTGTGGGGTTGCGCGGGGTGCGACTGCCCGGGTCTCTGTGGGTTGCGCGGGGGTGTGGCGGCCCGGGTCTCTGCGTCTTGCGGGAGGGCGGCGGCCGCCGCGGCGGTGTGGCTTGCGGGCGGACGGCGGCTGCCACGCTTCGTGAGGGCGTTTCGCGCGTGGTGCGGTAACGCGCCGCCGGGCCTGGATGGCACGAACGTGGCGCCGCCGACGTGGCCCAGCTCGACAGCCTGCGGCCGGCCGCCACCGAGCATGCACCCGCCGCGCCCGGCCGGCCGTCCGACACGCCGCGCCGCCCGCCCGATCTTTACCTGCCGCCGCAGGGCGTGCGGGATTCTACGCAATGCCGTCATGGCAGCCAGCGGCGCTCGTCGGCCGGGCCGGACTCCCTTTGTCGGCCGGGTCGGACCCCCCTTGCGGGCCGGACTCCCCTTGAACGCTGCCCCATAACCCAGCGAGCAGCCCAAGCGGCTGTGCCCCGGTGTACGCGAGCCCCCGAGCCCCCGGCCCCTTCCTCCCCGAACCTCCCGGCTGGGTCCCGCTCACCGGTCCCGCCGACCGGCCCCGCCCAGCCATGCCCGGGGATGGAAGAGATCTTGGGTGGCGGGGTCAGATCGTCTTTCGGGGCGTGCGCCCTAAGCTGGTTCTTGTGACGTCAAAAGGCCCACTGCGTGACCCCGCGCACCGCGTCTCGCCCAAGGCCCGCAGCCTGTGGTTGCTGCAGGCGGCGATCGGGTTCGTGCTCTTCGTGGGCGGTTCGGCCGTGGTGGCCGGGTGGGTGGGCGGCAGCGGCTGGCCGTGGGTTCCGTCCTGGTTCGCCGCGCGTTCGTGGTTGTTGCCGCTGGTGGTCGGGGTCGTGCTGACGCCGTTCCTGGCGGCGGAGCCGTTCATCCGGTACGCCGTCCACCGCTGGGAGTTGTCGGGCGACGTCGTCTACGCCAGGTCGGGGTTCCTGACCAGGGAGTGGGTGTTCGTGCCGGTGAGCCGCATCCAGACGGTCGACAAGGGCCAGGGATGGATGGAACGGCTGCTCGGCCTGGCCACGCTGGAGATCCGCACCGCCTCGCACGCGGGCTCGTCCACGATCAAGGGCCTCGACTTCGAGGTGGCGGCCGGGCTCGCCGAACGGCTCGCCCACCGCGCCGAAGAGCTCAGGGACGACGCCACGTGACGCAGCCGCCGCCACCGCCACCCTCTCCGTCTCCTCCGCCACCCCCGCCCTCCGCGCCCAGGCGGCTGAGCCCCAAGGTGCTGCTCATCGACCCGGTACGCATGCTGCCCTCGCTGCTGCTGCCCCTGGTCGGCGTGCTGTTCGTGGGCGGCTTCTCGGCCAGGTCCTATGCGTGGGCGGCGTTCGGCGTCGTCGGCACCGTCGTGTTCGCGGTCATCCGCTGGGCCACCTTCACGTACGAGATCGTCGGCGACCGCCTGGAGACCAAACGGTCGCTCATCAGCCGCTCCATCCGCACCATCCCGCTGGAACGGGTGCGCGGCGTCGACGTCTCCACGCCGCCCATGCACCGGATTCTCGGGCTCGCCGTGCTCAAGGTCGACACGGGCGCGAGCGGCGACGACGAGGAGGCCGCGCTCGACGGCGTCACGCTCGGCGAGGCCGAACGCCTCAAGGCGGTGCTGCTGCGCCGTGCCGTCCAGGTCAGGGAGGCCGAGCACCTCCCCGGGCCGGGTCCCGCCCCCGTGGACCGGCCGATCATCGCCGTCCCGCGCCGGTGGCTCCTGTACGGGCCGTTGTCCGGGGCGTACCTGCTCACGCCGTTCGCGCTCGCCGGCGGCGCGGTGGGGCTGGCCTTCCAATGGGGCGACGACCTGGGCTTCGGCCAGGACGCCGCCTGGAGCGCGGGGGAGTGGCTGTGGGAGCACCCCTACCTGCTGCTCGTCGTGGCGCTGCTGCTGGTCGTCGCCATGCCGTTCGTGGGCGGCGTGATGTACGCGGTCTTCAACTGGGACTTCAGGCTCACCCGCCGCGACGGCTACCTCGTGGCCGAACGCGGGCTGATCAACCGGCGCAGCGTGTCGCTGGAGTCCCGGCGGGTGCGCGGTTACGAGATCGTCGACGGTCTGGCCGAACGCCTGGCCGGCGTCGTACGCGTCTGGGCGATCGTGACCGGGCTCGGTGACTCCGAGACGCGCGGGCAGCTCCTGCCCGACGTGCCGCGCCAGGTCGCCGTCGGCGTCACCGCCGACGCGGTGGGCCCCTTCCGGTCCACGCTGCGCGCCCATCCGCCCGTCGCCCGCAACCGCCGGCTGTTCCGGGCGGTCTTCCCGTGGCTCCTCCTGGCCACGCTGAGCGCCGCCGGGGCGTGGGCCACAGGAATGATGCTCTGGTGGATCCTGGCCGTCCTGGCGTTGCTCCTGGCGGGCGCTGGGGTGTTCCTGGGCCTCGACCGGTACGCCTCCCTGGGGCACGGCTACGACGGCGCCCGGCTGGTGGTCCGTTCGGGCTCGTTGCGCCGCGCCGAGGCGGTGATCGAACGCCGGGCCGTGGTGGGCTGGCGGCTGCGCCAGACCTGGTTCCAGCGACGGGCCGGGGTGCTGACGCTGATCGCGGGGGTCGGGGCGGGCAAGGGCGGCTACGACGCGCTGGACGTCTCGGAGGCTCAGGGGGCGGCGTTCCCCGCCGAGGTGACGCCGGAGTGGGTGGCTCCGTTCATGCAGCCGCACACCGTCCCGCCACAGAACTGAACGCGCCCGCCGAACACCGCGGTACTTCCTCCTTGAACGACCGAGGCCGCCTTGAACGACCGAGGCCGCCTTGAACGAGCGAGGCCGCGCCCTCCTGTCGGGGTGGGCGCGGCCTGTGGTCGCTTGATCGGGTACGGGTCAGTCCTGGCGGCGGGCGCCAAACATGATCTCGTCCCACGTCGGCACGGAGGCTCGGCGGCCCCGCGAACCCTTGCGCGCCTGACGCGCGGCCGGGGCGGGCGGCGGAGAGGGCACCGGGACGTCGTCCTTGCCGGGGCCCTTGGCGTCGTCCTTGCCGGGACGCGCGGCCGGGACCGGCGGGGTGCCCTTGGGCGCGCCTGGGCCCGGCTTGGGCCTGGGCGCGGGCGCCTTCTTCTCGGCCACCTCGACCTTCTCGGCCACCTCCTCGGAAGGCTCCGGCACGGCCACGTCCTCGGCAGCCACGTCCTCGGCAGCCACGTCCTCAGCAGCCACGTCCTGGGTGGCCACGTCCTGGGCGGCGGGCGCCGATGCCGTCGCCGGGCGCTCCTGCTCGGCGTCCGGGGACTTCTCCGTGGCCGCCTCCGGAGCGGCCGCGGGCTCTTGGCCGGGCTCGTCGGCCGGGACGTCCTGCGAGGTGGCGGCTGAGGGCTCGTCGGCCGGGGCGTCCTTGGTGGCAGACGTCTCATCGGGGACCGGTGCATCCGTCGTGGCCGTCTCGGTCGGGGCGGGCTCGGCCTGGGTTGTGGCGTCGGTCTCGGCGGTCGTGGGGGGTTCGGAGTCGTCCTCGGCTGCTGCCGGGGTCGCCGGTGCGCTTTCGGTGGTCGCCTGTGGTGTGGTGGCCTGGTCCTGCGCTGCGGTCGCCGCGTCCTCCGGCTCGGCGGATTCGGGCGTCTTGGGCGCGGGCTCCGCGGCGGTCGGCGCGTTCGGCGTCACGTCCGGGGCCGTCGCCTCGGTGGTGGCCACCGTGACGGTTTCGGTGGGTGCGGAGGAGGAAGCCTCCGCAGCGGCGTCCGGGACGTCCGTCGCACCGGCCGTCGAGGGCGCGGTGGAGTCGTTTGCCTCGGGCATGGCGGCCTGGGCGCTGCCGGTGTCGGAGGTGGTGGCGGCGTCTTCGGGCGCGGGAGAACCGGTGGTGTCGGCCTCGGGCGTCGTGGAGAGCTGAGCGTCCACGGCCGAGGCCGTCGGCTCGGCCGTGGTGGTGGCCGCGGTCTCCTGCTGCACGTCGGCCGGGGCGGAGGGCTCCGGCTGGACGGGCGTCGCGACCGCGGGTGTCGAGTTGGCGGGCTGCGCCGGGGCCGGGACGGAAGCGTCAGGCTGGCCCGTGCGCTCGTCGGCGGACGTCGGCGAGGACGGCTGCTCCGACGGCCGCGTCACCGGCCCTTCAGGAGCGGCCGCCGAGGGCAGGACCTCAGGAACCGCGGACGCAGCGGCGACCTCGGGAGCGGCCACCGCCGCCTGCTGACCGACGGCCTCCGGAGCGGCGTGCGACTGAGCGCGGACCTCTGGAGCAGTGGACGACTGAGCGCCGGCCTCCGGAGCGGCGGCCGGCTGAGTGCCCGCCTCTGGAGCGGCGGGCGACTGGACGTCGGCCTCTGGAGCAGTGGGCGACTGGGTGCCGGCCTCCGGAGCGGCGGGCGGCTGCGTACCCGGCGACGGGCTGACCGACGGTTGCCCATCCGGCGACGGGCTGGCCGGCGGCTGTGTGCCAGGTGCCGAGTCGGCAGGCGGCTGCGTGCGGAGGTCCGAGGCAGCGGGTGGCTGGGAGGAGGTCGTCGGTCCGGCGGGTGAGGGGTGGGACGTGAGCGGGCGGGAGGGCGGGGTGGCGGGCGCGTAGATGGAGTCGTCGCGCTCGCCCGAGCGGCCGGAGCCGAAGTCGGGCAGCCACGGTGACGTGCCGCCGCGGCGGGAGGAGGCGTCCGTGGAGCGGCCGAAGCCGGTCTCGCGGCCCGCGGTCTCCCCGCGCTGGCCCTCAGCGCGATCCCCGCGATCCCCGCGCTGCCCCTCGGCGCGCGACGGTTCCGGGTGGAAGCCCTCACCCCGGAAGGGGGCGCGGGCGGTCTCGGGCAGGGACGACGAACTGTCCGACGCGCTCTCCTGCCCCGGGGACGGCCGATCGAACGACACGTCACGGCCGGGCACGTCACGGCCGGGCAGGTCGGGGCCGCGGCCGTAGCCGCCGGTGTCGGCGGGCCTGGGCGGCGGGGTGTAGCCGACGGCCGGCTCCTCCGGCTCGCGGCGCACGACCGAAGGGAACGGCAGCGGGTCGGAGGCGAGCGGCGGCACCGGCTGCAGCTTGGCCACCCGCGGCGCGAACGGCGTGACCGTGGTGTCCTCCACCACGGCGGGCTCGGGATCGAAGTCGGCCGACGACAGGCGCATGGCCTCGTCGTCGTGCGGGGAGACGTGGCGCTTGCGCGGGTCGAAGAGCCATTCGGCGTGGCGCGTGTGACCGTTCCAGACGTAGCCGAGCTTGACCCGCCACAGGCCGTCGTCGCGCTTGGCCGAGTCCCAGTCGATCTCGTCGGTGGGCACGCCGCGCCTGGTCAGCCGCTCGGCGACCAGCTCGCCGAGGGTGGGACCGGGCGCGGTCTCCCCGGGCATGCGGACGGCGACGCGTTGCGCCTGCTGGGCGACGTACTCCCGCTCCTGCAGCACCGGGCCCTCGAACCAGCGGACTCGTTCGACCGGGATCCCGGCGGTCGCGGCGATCTCTTCCGCTGTCTCTCCGGCGCGGATGCGTGCCTGGATCTCCTTGGGGCGCAACGGGCTCTCCACTTCGATCTCGTACTGGCCGAGACGGGAGAAGTTGCCGCGGACGGCAGCACGGAGCCGGTCGTCCACGGGAAGGGTGAAGCGCGTACCTCGCCCGGCAGTAGCCAGCACGAGATAGGTGCCGTCCTCACTCACCGCGACGAGTCGGAGCTCCTGCATGCGAGTCCCTTCGTCAGCGTCGCCATTCTTCCCCCGGACCCTTGAGTCTCTCGCGTGTGCCGGTTGCCTGCCAGCACCGTACCCGGCATGTCCGAACATCGCCTTCCTGGGAAGCCCCGGGGGCGATGTGACGCCGGTCACATTTGTGGATTCCATTTCCTCTAATGCCCGCCGCTGTGCATGAGGAGGTTAGGGCTCCTCGACGGATTCTGGCGAATCGCGGCGCGTGCTGTTGTGCACTTCAGCGAACTCGCGACAAGGGAGGGACCGGCGTCGGGACGGCGTTCGAGCAGACGCGCCGCGGCGGCGGCGAGGTACGGGGCGCCCGCCGAGAACGCCTGCCCGCCGGAGGAAACCTGGCACCAGCCCGAGTCGGCCGCGCCCACGACGAACACCCCCGAGCGCACCAGCGACCGTACGGCGGCGCCGAGCGCGGGCGAGTCGGCCCCGTCGGCGGCGAGCGTGACGACGGACGGTCCGCGCGCGTGCCGCCGGATCCAGTCGAGCCCGGCCAGCACGTCGGCCAGCGAGCCCGACCCCGCGCAGCCGAGCACCCGCACCGAGGCGATCCTGGCCTCCGGCGCCCGCGAGGCGACGACCCTGGCCACCCGCGTGCCGTGCCCGCCGCAGTCGCGCCCGGTGCCGCCGGTGGCGTCGAAGGCACGCCAGGCCCGGTCGCCGAACTCGGCCCGGGTGACGTCGACGCCGGTGTCCACGACGAACACGGTCGTGCCCGTGCCCGTGCCCGTGCCCGAGTCGGCGTCCGTGTCGGAGGCGGGGGCGGACGCGTCGCCGGGCATGGCGTGGATCTCGCGGTCGGGCTCGACGGCCAGGACCCGGGGATCGGATCTGAGCTCGGCCAGCTCGCCGGCGGTGAGGAAGGTGGCGAAACCGGGCAGGGCCTCGGTGTAGTAACGCCGTACCCGCCATCTCACCTCCGCGACGAGATCCCGGGCGTCCGCGCGGCTGCGCGCGGTGACGATGTAGGGCCGGGTGGGCTCGGAGGCCGAGGGGCGCAGGGCGAGTCCGGAGGCGGGCGTCATGGCGAGCGGGACAGCGGTCGTCGCGGCCGTCGCCACGGCCGCGGCGAGGTAGACGGAGGGTAGGCCGAATCGTCGGGGCACGAGTTACGAGGATGCCTGTCACGCAGGTCACAGGAACAACGGGACACGCGCTCGCGTCTATTCACGAGGAAGCTCTTTACCGTACGCATGACCAGAGGGGACTGATCCGGGGGATGACCGGCGAGCAGCGGAAGTTCGAGCTGAGCGTGCCACAGATCCTCGGGAGCGCCCTCGCCGCCGTCACCGCCGCGGTGGCCGCCTCCTACCTCGGGGTGGCGGGCACCGTGATCGGCGCCGCCGTGGTCAGCGTCGCAAGCACGGTGGCCAGCGCCGTCTATACGCACTATCTCAAGCGCACCGGCGACCGGGTCAAGCAGCACACGCTGTCCGCGTGGCGCGAGGAGCAGGAGGAGGGGCAGGGCCTGCTCGCCGCCGCCGCCAACGCCACCCCGACCGCGGGTGAGGTGACCGCCGCGAACGCCACCCGGTCCGCGGGTGAGGTGACCGCCGCGCACGCCACCCGGGCGCACGCCGTCCAGGGGGGTGGCGACCAGGCGGGCGGCGACCAGGGGCGTGACACGCTGGTCATGCCGGTCGCCGTCCCCGCCGGGCGCAGGGGGCTGCCGTGGCTGAAGATGGCGGTGGCGGCCGCGCTGGTGTTCGCGGTCAGCATGGGCGGCATCCTCGCCTTCCAGGCCCTCGACCACCGGACGCTGCACGAGCGCGTCACCGGCGGGCAGACGCCGGTGAAGGAGCGGCAGCGCGCCCCCGTCCAGGATCAGGGGCGCGACCGCCAGGACCACGACGACCGGCCGGCCGGCGTGACGCAGTCGCCGACCCCGACCCCCACCCCGACGCCCACGGACACGCCGCGCACCCCGCCGCCGTCGGAGACCGGCGAGCCGAGGCCGACCAGCACGCCGACGCCCACGCCCACGGACACGGTCGAGCCCGTCCCCGAGACGCCCGGGCCCGGCGAGGAGGAGCAGGAGCGTCCCGACCCGGGCGAGCAGCAGTCCAGCGCGCCCCCGGCCACCACGCAGCCGGACGAGCCGCCCGCGCAGCAGCAGGGCCGCTAGCCGAGCACCACGTCGAGATAGTCGTTGGTGAACACCCGGCGCGGGTCCAGCCGGTCGCGCAGCGCGACGAAGTCGTCGAAGCGGGGGTAGACCTTGCGCAGGTACGCGGCGTCGCGGGTGTGCATCTTGCCCCAGTGCGGCCGGCCGTCCAGCCGGTTCATGATCTCCTCGACGCCCTCGAAGTAGGCGGGGTTGGGCGTGGGCCGGTAGATGTGGCAGGCGACGTAGGCCGAGTCGCGGCCGTACGCGGTGGACAGCCAGGCGTCGCTGGGCGGCGTGACGCGGACCTCCACCGGGAAGGTGATCTTCCAGTCCATCCTGTCGATCAGGTCGCGGGTCTCGCGCAGCGCCTGGGCCAGGAACTGGCGCGGCACGGCGTACTCCATCTCCAGGAACCGCACGTCGCGGCGGGCCGTGAACACCTTGTACGAGGTGTCCACCGCCTCCGAGTCGCCGAGCGCCGCCGCGCTGATCGCGTTGATCCGCGGGATCAGCGCCGGACGCCGCCCGCCGACCGCGCAGGCGGCGCCGAAGACGGTGTTCTCCAGGAACACGTTGTCCAGCCAGTGCTTGAACGGGCTCGGCGGCCTGGCCGGGCCTGCGTCCCTGTTGTTGGTCTTGACCAGGCAGGCGTCGGTGTGCGGCAGCCAGAAGAAGTCGAGGTGCTCGTTGGCCGAGGTCAGCGAGTCGAGCGAGGCGAGGATGTCGGTGAGCGTCATCCTGCGCCGCCGGTTGCGCAGCAGGAACGCGGGCTCCACCCGGAACGTCACGGCCGTCAGCACGCCCAGCGCCCCGAGGCCGACCCGGGCCGCGTCGAACAGGTCCTCGCCGGGCACGGCCGTGACGACCGAGCCGTCGGCGAGCACCAGCTCCAGCTCGGCGACCTGGTCGGCCAGGCCGCCGCTGTCGCGGCCGGTGCCGTGGGTGCCGGTCTGAATCGCGCCGGCGACGGTCTGCTCGGTGATGTCGCCCATGTTGGCCAGGGCCAGCCCGCGCTGGTCGAGCAGCTCGTTCAGCACCTTGAGCGGCGTGCCGGCCAGCACCGTGACGCGGTCCTCGCCGGCGGACCTGATGCCGCTCAGCCCCTCGGGGCGCAGCATGATCCCGTCGGTGAGGGCCACCCCGGTGAAGGAGTGGCCCGTGCCGACCATGCGCAGGCGGCGCCCGGCGGCCGAGGCGTCCCGCACGGCTTGGACGACGTCCGCCACGCTCGCGGGGGTGCGCACCTCGGCAGGGGCGCCCGTCTGATTCCCGGCCCAGTTAGTGAAGACCATGAGGCGCCCCTCCGAGCGTCGTTCCGATTAAACGTGAACGATACTCACTTCTCCCAGCCTTCGGGAACCGGGAAAACCTGACCGGGCTGCAGGTTCTGCTGCTTGATCACGTCGGAGACCGTGACCAGCTGGTATCCCTTGGCCTGCAACGACTTGACGATCGCGGGCATGGCGTCCACGGTCTGCTTGACCCAGTCGTGCATGAGGATGATGCCGTCGCGCTCGGCCACCTCGAGGGTCTTCTTCTTGATGGCCTCGACGTTCTTGCTGTCCCAGTCGTGCGAGCCGGCCGTCCAGAGGATCATCGGCATGCCGAACTCGGTCGCGACGTCCGACACCTGGACGTCGGCCAGCCCGTACGGCGGGCGCAGCAGCTTGGGCTCGACGCCCGCCGCCTTCTTGACCGCGTCCTGGGTCTTCTTGATCTCGGTCCTGATGGCCCCGGCGTCGATCTTGGTGAAGTCGGGGTGCCTGTAGCTGTGGTTGCCCACCTCGTGGCCCTCGGCGACCATGCGCTTGACGAAGGCCGGGCGGCTGTTCACGTACTGGCCCTCCAGGAAGAACGTCGCCTTGGCGCCGTACTTCTTGAGGGTGTCGAGCAGGGTTCCCGCGTACTGGCCGGGCCCGTCGTCGAAGGTCAGCGCGATGCACTTGACCTGCTGGCAATCGACCTCGGCCTTCTTCGGCGTCTGGGCGAACGCGGGCGCGGGAGCCAGAGTGACGCAAACTGCCGCGATAGCTAGAAGTGAAGTGATTTGTCGGGACATAGCAAAGCTTCCGGTGTGATTGGTGTTGCGAGGGATAACTCCCGACCGTAGCGGATCAGGTCTGCAGGGGTGAAGGCGCGTCCGGAAGTCTCAGCAAACCCGAACCTCCGACGCCCACGACCGCCGCCAGGAGCGCCGCGCCCACCGCGAAGCCGAACGCGCTGGACGCGCCGAAGGCGTCGGTGAGCTGCCCGCCCGCCCACGCGCCGATCGCCACGCCGAACCCGATCGAGGTGGAGATCCAGGCCATGCCCTCGGTGAGCAGGGACGGCGGGACCAGCCGTTCGGTGAGCGAGAACCCGGTGATGAGCGTGGGGGAGATGGCCAGACCGGCCACGAACGCCACGGCGGCCATGACCCAGGGGTCGTTCACGAGCAGGATCGGCAGCAGGCCCACCACGAACACGCCCAGCGCGCGGATGAACCGGGCGCGCAGCGAGATCCGCCATTCCCGCGAGCCGAACCACAGCCCCGACACCATCGACCCGCCCGCGAACGCCGCCAGCAGGAATCCCGAGGCGCCCTTCACGCCGTGCTCCTCGGCGAAGGCGACCATGATCAGGTCCACCGAGCCGAACACCGCGCCGAGCCCGAGGTAGACGCATGCCAGCAGGGCGATGCCGGGGATCAGGATGGGCGTGCCGCCGCCCGTCCTGACCGGTTGCACGGGCGGCTGCGTACGCCGCTGCGCCGCCAGGGCCAGGCAGCCGCCGAGCATGCACACCAGCGCCACCACCAGCCCCGCGTACGGGTTGATCGCGGTGGCCAGCACCGTGACGAGCGCGGGCCCGGTGACGAAGACGACCTCGTCGGCCACGGACTCGAAGGCGAAGGCGGTGTGCAGTGTCCCGGTGCCGCCGTGGATCGTGGACCAGCGGGCCCGCACCATCGACCCGATGGACAGCGAGGACGCGCCGATCAGCAGGCCGGAGACGTACAGGGTCCACTCGGGCAGGCCGAGCGCGGCGCTGAGCATCAGCGCGGCCATCGCCAGCGCGTTGACCACGGAGAACGGGGCGATCACCCGGTTCTGCCCGAACCTGTCCACCAGCCGCCCCGACAGCGGCGCCGCGATCGCGAAGGCCACGTTGGTGGTGGCGCCGACCGCGCCGGCGGTGGCGAAGGACCCGGTGACGGTGGAGATCAGCAGCACGACGCCGATGCCGAGCATGGACATCGGCATCCGGCCGACGAACCCGGCCAGCACGAATCCTTTGACGCCGGGCCCTTTGAACAACCCCCGGTAAGGCCCGACCACGCTGTTTCCCCCTTACTTTGCGACCCCACGATGGCGCACCGTCTGTCCGGATGGCAAGTGATATCTCCGGTGAGTGGGTTAACGTGTGCCTGATGTCCGGTCTTCCCTCTCTCCGCGCGGTCCTGCTCATGGCCCTCGGCGTGCTCGTGGTCACCGCCGTGGCCGGGGGAGTCGTCGTGCTCATGGGCGATGACCTGGTCAGAACGGCCCAGGAGCCGGTGCGCAGGCCGATCACCCGCGCGGTTCCGGAGGCCGCTCCCCGCCTCGACCAGCTCGTACCCACGACGGCGCCGGTCAAGGATTTCGGCCAGGGCGGTCCGGGCGTCACCGTGACGCCGCCGCGCGTGCTGGCGATCGCGCCCGCCACGGTCTCCAGGCGGACCAGGCTCGCTCTGGGCGCGCTCAAGCACGTGCAGAAGGCCGCCGTCGTGGACGCCGGCGCGGTCAAGGTCGCCGGCACGTCGCTGAACCTGCTGGCCGTCGACCCGGCCGACTTCCGCTCCTGGACGCCTCAGCCCGTCGCCGACCAGCCCGCCGTCTGGAGCGCGCTGGCCAGGGGCGAGCTGGTCACCGAGGCCGGCACGGCCCGCAAGTACGGCATGATCCTCGGCGCGATGTACCAGGTGGACGGCGGTCCGAGGCTCCGGGTCGCGGCCTCGGCCACGCTCGGGCTCGCCGGCGTGGACGGCCTGGTCAGCGTGGAGGTGGGCAGGTCGCTCGGCTTCGCGAAGGGCGTCGCGGTGCTGCTGCACGGCAAGCCGGGCACGATCGGCGAGGCCGGGGTGCGGCGGCTGCTCGGCAAGGGCGCGCAGGTCGTCGTGCTCGACGCGGCCAGCCGTACCCAGCGGCAACAGCCGCAACAGCAACAGCAACAGCAGCAGCCGGTCACCGTGGGCCGCCCCACCAGCTACCTCGACCTCTACAAGGCCGCCGCCACCCGCTGCCCCGGCCTGTCCTGGACGGTGCTGGCGGCCATCGGCCAGGTCGAGAGCAGCCACGGCCGCAACAACGGCCCCTCCAGCGCGGGCGCCCTGGGGCCGATGCAGTTCATGCCCGCCACCTGGAAGCACTACGGCGTGGACGGCGACGGCGACGGCAAGGCCGACATCTGGAGTCCCTACGACGCGGTGCCCGGCGCCGCCAACTACCTGTGCGCCAACGGCGCGGGCAAGGGCGGCGCGAAGCTGCGCAAGTCGATCTGGTTCTACAACCACTCGTGGGACTACGTGGACAAGGTCATGAGCATCGCCGAGGCGTACGCCCGCACCTACGCCTGAGGCCGCCCGCCGGGCCGGACCGGACGCGGGCAGCAGGTGAGCGGGCAGGGGACGGGCTCCGGCTCGTCCATCAGCTCCCTGACCATGCGCACGAACGCCGGATGGGTGCCGGCCGTCGCCGCGCGCTCCATCGGCAGGCCCAGCTCGGCGGCCACCTGCCGGGCCTCGGTGTCGAGGTCGTAGACGACCTCCATGTGGTCGGAGACGAAGCCGATCGGCACCAGCACGACCGAGCCGGCGTCCGTCTTGCGCAGGAAGTCGCACACGTCGGGCTCCAGCCACGGCACCTGCGGGGGGCCGCTGCGTGACTGCCACACCAGGTGCCACGGCTCGTCGCGGCCCAGCGCCTGGTTGACCAGCTCGGCGCTGCGCCGGAGCTGGGACTCGTACAGGCCGCCCGCGGGGCCGGCGGTCTCGGCCATCGAGACCGGGATGCTGTGGGCGGTGAACACCAGCCGGGCGTCCTGGCGGCCCAGCCGCTCCAGCGCCTGGCGCGTGTGGTCGGCCATCGCCGCGACGAACCCCGGATGGTCGCCGAAGTGCCGCATCTTGATCAGCTCGGGGCCGCCCTCGACGGAGATCCTGGCGATGTCCTCGTAGTACTGGCGGCAGCTCGAATATCCGGCGAACGCCGAGGTGGCGAAGACGGCGGCCCGGCGCACGCCGTCGGCCGCCATCTGCCGCACGGTGTCCTCGCCGAAGGGGTGCCAGTTGCGGTTGCCCCAGTAGACCGGCACGCCCGCGACCGGGCCCAGCGCCTCGACCAGCTCGCGGTTCTGCTGGTTGATCGGGCTGACGCCGCCGAAGCCCTGGTAGTGCTCGGCCACCGCGAGCAGCCGCTCGCGCGGCACGCCGCGCCCCCGCACGACGTTCTCCAGGAACGGCAGCACGTCGTCGGGCCCCTCGGGGCCGCCGAACGACAGGACGAGCAGAGCGTCGTAATCAGCCACGTGTCAAGCCTAGTCAGGGGGCCGGGCGGTCCGGCCCGAGGGAGGGCGGGGGAGCACGGGGGAGCACGGGAGAGGCGCGGCGGGGGCGCGGTGCGCGGTGTCGCCCGCGGAGCGCCGGTGACCAGGTAGGTTCGATCGAGTGAGCGCATTCGATGACATTCGTGACTATGTGGCCATCCCCCGGGTCCTCTCCCTGAAGCTCTCGCCTGACGGCTCCCGTCTGATCTCGGCCGTGCAGGCCCTCAATCCCGACGGCAAGTCGTACGGCACCGCGCTCTGGGCGATCCCCCTCGACGGTGAGCCGTACCGTCTGACCCGGTCGGCCAAGGGCGAGACGGCGGCCGTCTTCACCGACGCCGGGGACGTGCTGTTCACCTCGGCGCGTCCCGACACCACCGTCAAGGACGCGACCGACGAGGTGCCCGCGCTGTGGCTGCTGCCGCGCGCCGGCGGCGAGGCCCGCCAGATCGCCACCCGCCCCGGCGGCATCGGCGCCGCGCGCACGGCGGGCGACGTGGTGGTGTTCGCCTCCGACGTGCTCGACGGCGACGAGTCGACCGAGGAGGAGCGGCGCAAGGCCCGCAAGGACGCCGGGACCAGCGCGATCCTGCACGAGGGCTACCCGGTCCGCTACTGGGACCACGACCTCGGCCCGGCCCGCACCCGGCTGTTCACCGGCCGGCTCGGCGCCGACCGCCTGGAGGACGTGCGCGAGCTGACGCCCGACGCGGGCGAGGCGCTGCGCGACGCCGCCTTCGAGCTCACCCCCGACGGCTCCACCGTGATCGTCACCTGGCGCAGGTTCCTGTCCGGCGGCGACAGCCGTACGGACCTGGTCGCCATCGACGTGGCCACCGGCCGGCGGCGCACCCTGCTCACCGACGAGGCGCACGACTTCGGCGGCCCGATCGCCGTCTCGCCCGACGGCACGCGGGTGGCCTGCGCGCGCGAGCGCATCACGAGCACGGACGTCTCCGTCCGCGTGGAGCTGTGGATCGCCGACCTGGCCACCGGCGAGGGCCGGGCCTACGCCTCCGACCTGTTCCCGACGGACCTCGCCTGGGCCCCCGACTCCGCGGCCCTCTACCTCGTCGCCGACCACCAGGGCCGCCGCCCGGTCTTCCGCGTCCCGCTGGACGGCGAGCACACCAGGCTCACCGGCGACGACGCCGCCTACCTCGGGGTCAACGCGAGCGCCGACGGCGCGTACGTCTACGCCCTGCGCAGCAACATCGCCCTCGCCCCCGCCCCGGCCAGGATCGACGCGGTCACCGGCGAGATCACCGACCTGCCCTCGCCGGCCCCGCGCCCCGAGGTGCCGGGCACGCTGACCGAGATCTCGGCCACCGCCGACGACGGCGCGACCGTGCGCGGCTGGCTCGTGCTGCCCGAGGGCGCCTCGGCCGACAACCCGGCGCCGTTCCTGCTGTGGATCCACGGCGGCCCGGTCGCGTCCTGGAACGACTGGCAGTGGCGCTGGCAGTCGTGGATCATGGCGCAGCGCGGGTACGCCGTCCTCATGCCCGACCCCTGCCTGTCCACCGGCTACGGCCAGGAGATGATCGACCGCGGCTGGGGCGCCTGGGGCCCGCGCACCCAGGCCGACCTCGACGCCATCGTGGACGTCGCCCTGGCCAGGGACGACATCGACGACGAGCGCGTGGCGGCGATGGGCGGCTCGTTCGGCGGCTACATGGCCAACTGGCTGGCCGGGCACACCGACCGCTACCAGGCCATCGTCACCCACGCCGCGCTGTGGAACCTCGACCAGTTCGCCGGCACCACCGACTCCTCCCTGTACTGGCAGCGCGAGTTCGGCGAGCCCGGCTCGGAGCGCTACGACCAGCTCTCCCCGCACCTGGGGCTCGGCAAGATCACCACCCCGATGCTCGTCATCCACGGCGACAAGGACTACCGGGTGCCGATCGGCGAGTCCCTGCGCCTGTGGTGGGACCTGCAGCGCACCGACGTCGAGTCGAAGTTCCTGTACTTCCCCGACGAGAACCACTGGATCCTCAAGCCGGGCAACATCGTCGCCTGGTACGAGACCGTGCTCGCCTTCCTCGCCCAGCACGTGCTCGGCGAGGAGTGGAAGCGCCCGGACTCGGTGGCCTGATGACCGACTTCCTGCGGCTGGCCGAGGACGTCGCCCGCGAGGCCGGGGACATGCTCCTGGCCAAGCGGCCCACGATGTCGGAGGACGTCGAGACCAAGTCCAGCCCCACCGACGTCGTCACCATCCTGGACAAGGCGTCGGAGGAGCTGATCCGCGAGCGCGTCCTGGTGGTCCGTCCGGACGACCGGTTCCTGGGCGAGGAGGGCGGCGAGGCGCCGGGCGCGTCCGACGTGCGGTGGATCGTCGATCCCGTCGACGGCACCGTCAACTTCCTGTACGGCCTGCCCGACTGGGCGGTGTCCATCGCCGTCGAGGTCGCCGGTCGGGTCGTGGCCGGGGTGGTCAACGTGCCGGCGCGCGGCGAGGTGTTCACCGCCGCGCTCGGCGAGGGCGCCTGGCTGGGCGGCGCGCGGCTGCGCTGCAACAGCGGGGTGCCGCTGGCCCGGGCGCTGGTCGCGACCGGGTTCGGCTACTCGGCGCCGCGCCGCGAGGTGCAGGGACAGGTCGTGGCGGCGGTGCTGCCGCGGGTGCGCGACATCCGGCGCGGCGGCTCGTGCGCCATCGACCTGTGCTCGGTGGCGGCGGGCCGGGTGGACGCGTACTACGAGCGCGGCACCAACGCGTGGGACCACGCCGCGGCCGGGCTGGTGGCGACCGAGGCGGGCGCCCGGCTCGGCGGCCTGCACGGCCGGCCGGTCGGCCCGGCGTTCGCGCTGTGCGCGGCGCCCGGCCTGTTCGAGGAGCTGCACGACCTGCTCGTGCCGCTGGACCCCGAACGCGACTCCTGACCGGGCCGCGGGCATGACAGGACGGCCGGGGCCCATCGGGCCCCGGCCGTCGCACGCGTATGTCTAGCGCGGCAGCGGGACGCCGTGATCGTCGGCCAGGCGGCGCAGGTCCTCGATCTCGGCGGTGAGGGTGTCGGCGAGGTAGTCGTCGCCGGTGCTGCGGGCCTCGGAGAGGCTCTTGTAAGCCTGGTCGAGGCGGCGTTCGATCGTGGTGGTGAACTCGCCCATCTCACCTACTCTCTCAGGGGTTCGATCCGTGCGGGGCGAAGGGAACCATTGCCAGTGGATGTCCGGGCAATGGGTGTCCCGACGGCATACCCCGGGTTATCGCCCTCTGAAACATGAATTTGTGCGGCCCCTGCCCGGCACACCCCTGGACATGCCTTACCGTGCGCTTATCGAGCCTGTAGGCAGAATGAGACACCGGAACCGGAAAGAGGGTGTACCAGGCGTGCGAGTGCTGGTTGTCGAGGATGAGCGGGTGCTCGCCGACGCGATCGCGACCGGGCTGCGGCGTGAGGCCATGGCCGTCGACGTCGCCTACGACGGCGGCGGCGCCCTTGAGCGCACCTCCTACATCGACTACGACGTGATCGTGCTCGACCGCGACCTGCCGGTCGTGCACGGCGACGAGGTGTGCCGCCGGCTGGTCGAGCAGCGCTCGGCCTCGCGGATCCTCATGCTGACCGCCTCCGGCGACGTGGACGACAAGGTGGAGGGCCTCGGCCTCGGGGCCGACGACTACCTGGCCAAGCCGTTCGTGTTCATCGAGCTGGTGGCCCGGGTGCGCGCGCTCGGCCGGCGTTCGGCGCCCGCCCTGCCGCCCGTGCTGGAGCGGGCCGGGATCCGCCTCGACCCGGGCAAGCGGCTGGTCGAGCGCGAGGGCAAGGAGATCGTGCTCACCAAGAAGGAGTTCGCGGTCCTGGAGGAGCTGATGCGCGCCGAGGGCGCGGTGGTCAGCCAGGAGGACCTGCTGGACAAGGCGTGGGACGAGAACATCGACCCGTTCACGAACGTCGTCCGGGTGACCATGATGACGCTGCGGAAGAAGCTGGGCGAGCCTCAGGTGATCGAGACCGTGCCCGGGGTTGGGTACAAGTTGTGAGTGAACGGCCAGAGCGCGGGGCGGGGCCGACGCATCCGATGATCAGCCCCCATACGGCCAGGAAGGCGACGCGCGTGCAGGAGGCGCCACCGCCGACCGGCCCGCCGGCCTGGGACGGCCCGCCCCCGCCCGAGTCCGAGACACCCGCCCGCAGCACCCTGGAACGGGTCAGGGGGCTGCCGGCCAAGGTGAGCATCCGGTGGCGGCTCACGCTCACCTACAGCGCTCTGGTGTTCGCCGCCGCGGCGGTGCTGCTGTTCGTCGTCTACTCGATCGTCGGCAAATCGATCGAGGACGCCTGGCCCGACCTGATCACCGACGACCTCGACCCGCTCGACGCCGCCATCATGCAGAACCGGTGGACCCTGGCCAAGGGGCGGGCCGTCAGCAGCGCGCGCGACGCGCTGTTCACCAGCTCCTTCATGGCGCTGGCCGGGGTCGGCATCCTCGCGCTCATCATCGGCTACTTCGTGGCCGACCGGGCGCTGCGGCCGGTCACCCAGATGACCAGCGCGGCCCGCAAGCTGTCGGAGAGCACGCTGGCCCACCAGCGCATCGCCCTGCGCGGCCCCAACGACGAGCTGAAGGAGCTGGCCGACACCTTCGACGCCATGCTCACCCGGCTCAACATCGCCTTCGACACCCAGCGCAGATTCGTGGCCAACGCCTCCCACGAATTGCGCACGCCGTTGACGATTAACCGGACCGTCCTGGAGATCGCGTTGTCGGATCCGGAGGCGTCCGAGGACCTCAAAGCGCTCGGCCGCACGCTGCTGGAAGTCAACGCGCGTAACGAGAAGCTCATCGAGGGACTGCTGTTGCTCGCCAGGAGCGAACGAGAACTCGCGGTGCGCAAACCGCTCGACGTTCAGGAAGTCGCGCAGACGGCCGTGGAACAGCTCGCGCCCTTCGCCGCCGAACACGGCGTGACCGTTGTGGCCGAACTGGTCAGCGCGCCTACCGTGGGCGACCCGGTGCTTCTGGAGCGGTCGGTCAGCAACCTGCTGGAGAACGCCGTGAAGTACAACCTTCCCGAAAACGGAAAAGTCTGGATCCGGACGGGAATGGCGGACGGGGGGCTGGTTGTTCAGGTGGCCAACACGGGGCAGCACGTCCCGGCGTACGAGGTGAACAGCCTGTTCGAGCCGTTCAGGAGGCTCCACGCCGACCGCGTGGAATCGGCCAAGGGATCGGGTCTGGGGTTGTCCATCGTCCGTGCGGTGGTGCAGGCACACGGCGGAAACGTGACCGCGGTGCCGCGTGACGGCGGAGGACTTGTGGTGACGATTCGGCTTCCGACACGTTGAACGAGCGTCCTTGAGTGGGCCATGGGGCGTCGGCGGGTGACGTTCCGGGGTGTTCGTCCGCGTGTTGATGTAGTGGGGGCGTCTCGTTCTCGCCGTACATGTGGTTGGATGTGCCGTCGAACACGGTCGTGCATGACGCCAAGGCTGTGGGTTTCGCCATATTTGGCTAACCATTGCCGTCGGCAGCAGGCCCTGTCGTGTTGGGAGGTTCGTTGTCCGTTCGCGCGGGGTACCGATGGAAAATCTCCCCGACGGAACGGGCACAAGATGGGCCTCCCGGACGTTAGAAGACGCGCGATGAGCGCGAAGACATATAGATGAGGGGGATGGAGTAAGCACAATGGCTACCGACTACGACAGCCCGCGAAAGACAGACGACGACCTGGGGGAGGACAGCCTCCAAGAACTCCAGGCACGGCGTACCGACAAGTCGTCCGGCAGCATCGACATCGACGAGACCGACCTCGCCGAGTCGCTGGAGCTGCCCGGCGCGGATCTGTCGAACGAAGAGCTCTCCCTGCGGGTCATTCCCCGTCAGGCCGACGAGTTCACCTGCTCGCGCTGCTTCCTGGTGCACCACCGCAGCCAGCTGGCCTCCGAGAAGAACGGCCAGCAGATCTGCCGGGAGTGCGCCGCCTGACCGCTGGAGCGAAGGAGCTCAGGGTGCGGGACCCAAGGCACGACCGAGCCCGCTGACCCTGAGCGGTCGCGACCAAGAGGACGGAGGCATCGCGTGGCCGAACCCGAGAAGGACAAGCAACAGGCGGACGACGGGATCGCCGACCCCGACAAGGAGGTCGGCGAGCTCGTTGTGCGGCTCACCGAGCCCGGTGAGCTGGAGCCGGCCGAGCGGCGCAGGCTGCTCGGCCGACTAGCCAGGTCCCTGGCCGCAGGGGCGAAGAAGGCCCGCGAGAGCGGCGCCGGCCGCGGCCGCTGGCTGGCCGACGTCTTCCTCAACATCGCGCCCCGCATCCCCATCCGCGACCTGTCGACGCTGTCGGAGCATCATCACGGCCTCACCGGCGAGGAGCTCGCCGACGACCTGGTGCGCACCGCCCAGAAGGCCACGATGACGGTCGGCGCCATCGGCGGAGCACTGGCGGCGGCCCAGTTCGCCGCACCACCCCTCCTGCTCTCCGCGCCCGCGCAGCTCGTCGCGGAGACCATCGTCGTCGCCGCGATCGAGGTCAAGCTCCTGGCCGAGCTGCACGAGGTCTACGGCGTGCGCGTCCAGGGCAACGGCACGCAGCGTGCCTTCGCCTTCGCCTCCGCCTGGGCCAGGCAGCGCGGGATCGACCCCCTCGCCCCCGCGTCCGTCTCGCTCGCGCTCGGCGCGGCGTCCAAGGCCGCTCTTCGCAACCGTCTCATGCGCACGCTCGGGCGCCATCTGACCACGTTCGGCCCGTTCCTCACCGGAGCCGTCGCGGGCGGCGCGCTCAACCGCGGCGCGACCGGCAAGCTCGGCAAGGCCATCCGCGCCGACCTGCGCCTCAAGGGCCCGTCGTTGCCGCCGCCCGACCCCCGTGACGAGCTGACGCCGTAGCCGGACGGCCGTGCGGTCAGACGTCCCGGCTGTCCACCACGCGCTTGAGCTTGCCCACCGAGCGCTCCAGCGTCTCGGGGTCCACCACCTCGACCTCGACGCTCACGCCGACGCCCGCCTTGACCGCGTGCCGCAGCGCCCGCCCGGCCTCCTCGCGGCCGGTCGCGCCCGGCCGCGCCTCGACCCTGACGGTGAGCACGTCGAGCCGGTCCGGCCGGGTCAGGTGCAGCTGGAAGTGCGGCGACAGGCCGGGCACACGCAGCACGAGCTCCTCGATCTGGGTCGGGAACACGTTCACGCCGCGCAGGATGATCATGTCGTCGGTGCGGCCGGTGACCTTCTCCATGCGGCGGAAGGCGGGCCTGGCCGTGCCGGGCAGCAGCCGGGTCAGGTCGCGGGTGCGGTAACGGATGACCGGCATGGCCTCCTTGGTGAGGCTGGTGAACACCAGCTCGCCGCCGTCCGGGGCGGGCTCGCCGGTGAACGGGTCGACGGTCTCGGGATAGAAGTGGTCCTCCCAGACGTGCAGGCCGTCCTTGGTCTCGACGCACTCGTTGGCCACGCCGGGGCCCATGACCTCCGACAGGCCGTAGATGTCGACGGCGTGCAGGTCGAAGCGCTCCTCGATCTCGGCGCGCATGCGCTCGGTCCAGGGCTCGGCGCCGAAGATGCCGATCTCCAGCGAGCTCTCGCGTGGGTCGAGGCCCTGGGCGGCGAACTCGTCGAGCAGCGCCAGCAGGTACGACGGCGTGACCATGATGACCCTGGGCCGCAGGTCGGTGATGAGCTGGACCTGCCGGGCCGTCATGCCGCCGGAGACCGGCACCACCGTGCAGCCCAGCCGCTCGGCCCCGTAGTGGGCGCCGAGACCGCCGGTGAACAGCCCGTAGCCGTACGCCACGTGCACCACGTCGCCCGGCCGCCCGCCCGACGCCCGGATCGACCGGGCCATCACCTGCGCCCAGACGTCGAGGTCGGCCTTGGTGTACCCGACGACCGTGGGCTTGCCCGTGGTGCCCGAGGAGGCGTGGACGCGCGCCACCCGCTCGCGCGGCACGGCGAACATGCCGAACGGGTACGACTCGCGCAGGTCATCCTTGGTGGTGAACGGGAAGAGCGCGAGGTCGTCCAGGCTGCGGCAGTCGCCGGGACGCACGCCGTGCTCGTCGAACTTGCGCCGGTAGAGCGGCACGTTGTCGTAGGCGTGGGACAACGTCCAGCGCAGGCGCTGCAGTTGCAGGGCCATGAGCTCGTCCCTGGAGACGCGCTCGACCGGGTCGAGCTCCTCGGGGGACGGCGGCGGGAAGGGCCTCATCTCAGCTCCCTGCTGCGCCCGCGGAACTCCGCGACCACCCGGCCGCCGGTCCCGCGCACGGTGATGTCGTAGATGCCGCTGCGGCCGTACGTGGTGCGCTCGGCCGCCTCGGCCACCAGCACGTCGCCCTCGTGCGCGGGGGCGACGAAGGTGATCTCGGCCCCGGCCGCCACGGTCACCGGGCCCCGCGTGTTGCACGCGCAGGCGAAGGCGGTGTCGGCCAGGAGGAAGACGTAGCCGCCGTGGCAGATGGCGTGTCCGTTGATCATCTGGCCGGTCACGGTCATCCGGCACACCGCGCGCCCCTCGGCCAGCTCCACCAGCTCGATGCCCAGGGCGGCGGAGGCGGTGTCGGCGTCCAGCATGCGACGCGCGCTCTCCAACTGGTCTCCCTTGCTTACTGACCGATTGTTCGGTAAACACTTCCCCGTCCTGCCGAGCACTGTCAAGGGAGGGCCGGCGCAGCGGAGCTGCAAGGGCCGTCTGTGGGGTATGTCCTGGTTCATCAGCGGGTCGGCCTCAGCGCGTGAGGAGAGACGATGATCAAGCCGTTCGCCTCGTCGGCGGATCTCGGTGAGAAGCGGCAGTCCCTTGAGGTGCTGGCGGAAGGCGTCTACGCGCTCACCGCCGAGGGCGACCCCAACGTGGGCGCGATCGAGGGCGAGGACTTCCTGGTCTGCTTCGAGGCCCTGGCCACGCCCACGGCCGCCGGCGAATGGCTGGCCAGGCTGCGCGAGCACACCCGCAAACCGGTCAGGTACCTCGTGCTCTCGCACTACCACGCGGTCCGCGTGCTGGGCGCCTCGGCGTTCGGCGCGGACGTCGTCGTGGCCCACGACAAGACCCGCGAGCTGATCGCCGAGCGCGGCGAGCAGGACTGGGCCAGCGAGTACGCCCGGATGCCCCGCCTGTTCAAGGACCCCGGCTCGATCCCCGGCCTGACCTGGCCCACCGCCACCTTCAGCGACACCTTCACCATCGACCTCGGCGGCGACAGGGGCGACCTGGTGCTGGCCCACTGCGGACGCGGCCACACCGAGGGCGACCTGGTGGCCTGGCTGCCCGACCGGCGCATCCTGTTCGCCGGCGACCTGGTCGAGTCGCAGGCCGCGCTCTACACCGGCGACGCCTTCCACCGCGAATGGGCCTCCGGCACGCTCGACCGCGTCGCCTCGTTCGGGGCCGAGACGCTGGTCGGCGGCAGGGGAGCGGTGGCCCGCGGCAAGGCCGAGGTCGAGGCGGCGATCGCCCAGAGCCGCGACTTCCTGACCGTGATGCTGCGCGAGGTCGGCGCGGCGAGCGGGCTGAAGGAGGCGTTCGAGCGCACCCATCGGGCCCTGAAGCCACGCTACGGCGGCTGGCCCATCTTCGAGCACTGCCTGCCCTTCAACGTCTCCCGCCTCTGGGACGAGCTCCACGGCGTCGAACGGCCACGCGTCTGGACCGCCGAGCGCGACCGCGAAGTGTGGGACGAGCTCCAGTCATGAGACCCGCGGAGTCCGGGCCGCAGGTCATCGTCGTCGGCGCGGGACCGGTCGGCCAGACCGCCGCGTTGCTGCTGGCCCGCTGGGGCATCCGGGTGCTGGTGCTGGACCGGCGGCAGGCCCGCGACGGCGGCGGCTCGAAGTCGATCTGCCAGCAGCGCGACGTGCTGGACATCTGGGCCGCGGCGGGCGCGGGCCGGGTGGCGGAGGAGGGGCTGGCCTGGACCACCGCCCGCACGTACTACCGCGACCGCGAGCTGTTCTCCTGGTCCTTCGACGGCCAGGGCCCGCTGCCGCCGTGCGTGAACATCTCCCAGGCCCGCACCGAGCAGCTGCTCGACGAGGTCATCGCCGACCAGCCGCTCATCGAGGTGCGCTGGGGCCACGAGGTCACCGGGCTGGTCCAGGACCCGGCGGGGGTGGAGGTCCAGTGCGGGCAGCGGCTGCTGCGCGCGCCCTACGTGCTGGTCTGCGCGGGTGCGCGGGCCCAGCAGGTACGCCGGTCGCTCGGCGTCTCCTTCGACGGCGAGGCGTTCGACGACCAGTTCCTGATCTGCGACATCCGGGCGGAGCTGCCGGGCTGGGAGAACGAGCGGCGCTTCTACTTCGACCCCGTGTGGAACCCGGGCCGGCAGGTCCTCATCCATCCCTGCCCCAACGGGACGTACCGGATCGACTGGCAGATCGCGCCGGACTTCATCCCAACGAAGGCCGATATTTCGCAGAAAATCCAGCAAATCATTGGGGACCGGCCGTATGAGCTGATCTGGCACAGCACGTACCGGTTCCACTCGCGCATCGCCTCGCGGATGCGGGTCGGACGGGTGCTGCTGGCCGGCGACTGCGCCCATCTGGTGGCGCCCTTCGGGGCCCGGGGCCTCAACTCCGGCGTGCCCGACGCCGAGAACGCGGCCTGGAAGCTGGCCTTCGCGCTCAACGGCTGGGCCGGGCCCGAGCTGCTGGAGTCCTACCACGCCGAGCGGCACGCGGCGGCGCGGGAGAACCTGGAGGTGACCGCCGCCACCATGCGCTTCCTCGCGCCCAGGACGGACCGGGACCGGGCCAGGCGGCGGGAGGTGCTGGAGGGCGGCCTGGTCGCCGAGGTGGACTCCGGGCGCTTCGCCGAGCCCTACTGGTACGTGGACTCGCCGCTCACCACGCCCGAGCCGGGCCGCCCGTTCGGGGGGCGTCCGCCGAAGGGCGCGCTGTGCGATCCGGCCCCCGGGGTGATCCTGCCGGACGTGCCGCTGGCGAAGGGCAGACTGCGCGAGTTCTGCCGGGACGGTTTCCTCATTCTGTTGGGTGATATGTGCGATTCGAGTTTGTTTGTGCAGGTCCTGGGCAAGGTCATTACGGCACCGCTCGCCGTCCGCGAGCTCACGGAGATGGATGCGACCGGCTCGCTCGCCGAAAGACTCGGTGCGCGGCCGGATGAAGCATGGGTGATCAGGCCAGATGCCCACATCGCCGCGATCATTCCCCGCGGGGGGCCGGACGAGGTCGCGGCCGCCGTGAGCCGCGCCTGCGGCTCTCCTCGACCTGAGCCCCTAGGAGGACTGCGTGACCGGCCGTAGCTCGTTTCTGATCGTCGCGAACCGCTTGCCGGTCGATCGCACGATCGAGCCAGACGGAACGGCCTCGTGGCGCAGGAGCCCGGGGGGGCTTGTGACGGCCATCGCGCCCGTGATGAAGCGCCGCCATGGCGCCTGGGCCGGTTGGCACGGGGCGCCGGACGAGAAGCTCGAACCGTTCGAGCAGGACGGCATGAGCCTCATCCCCATCCCGCTGTCGGCCCGCGAGGTCGAGCTCTACTACGAGGGTTTCTCCAACGCCACGCTCTGGCCGCTCTACCACGACGTGGTGGCGCCGCCGGTGTTCGAGCGGGAGATGTGGGAGACCTACCGCTCGGTCAACGAACGCTTCGCCGCGGCCGCCGCCGAGGCCGCCGAGGAGGGGGCCGTCGTCTGGGTGCAGGACTACCAGCTCCAGCTCGTGCCCGCGATGCTCCGGCGGCTCCGGCCCGACCTGCGGATCGGCTTCTTCCTGCACATCCCCTTCCCGCCCGTCGAGCTGTTCTGGCGGCTGCCCTGGCGCAAGGAGCTGGTCGAAGGGCTGCTCGGCGCCGACCTGGTGGGCTTCCAGCTGCCCGGGGGCGCCTCGAACTTCCGCAGGCTGTGCCGGCGGCTGCTCGGGCTGCCGTACAAGGGGAACGAGATCTTCCTCGACGACCGGGTGGTGACCACGCAGGCCTTCCCGATCTCGGTGGACTTCGGGCAGCTCGACTCGCTGGTGCGCGAGCCGCACGTCGTGGCGCGGGCCAAGGAGATCAGGGGCGAGCTGGGCGACCCCGAGCACGTGCTGCTCGGCGTGGACCGGCTCGACTACACCAAGGGCATCGGCCAGCGTCTGGAGGCGTTCGGCGAGCTGCTCAAGGACGGCAGCCTGCGCCCGAACGAGGCGGTCTTCGTGCAGATCGCCACCCCGAGCCGCGAGCGCGTGGACGAGTACCGCAAGCTGCGCGACGACATCGAGCTGCAGGTGGGCCGGATCAACGGCGAGCACGCCCAGATCGGGGTGCAGCCGATCCAGTACTTCCACCAGTCCTACGGCCACGACGAGCTGGCCGCGCTCTACCTGGCGGCCGACGTCATGGTCGTCACGCCCCTGCGCGACGGGATGAACCTGGTGGCCAAGGAGTACGTCTCCTGCCACCACGACCTGCAGGGCGCGCTGGTGCTCAGCGAGTTCACCGGCGCGGCCGACGAGCTGCGGCAGGCGTACCTGGTGAACCCCTACGACATCGAGGACGTCAAGCGGCAGATGATCGCCGCCATGCGGGCCACGCCGCACGAGCTGGCCCGGCGGATGCGCACGATGCGCCGCCGGGTGGCCACCTACGACGTGGACCGCTGGGCGAGCGAGTTCCTCAGTGCCCTTGAGTCACCTGCTTCACAGACTTCCACGCGTCGTAGCGCTTCTTGGCGGTCCGGTTGACCACGATCTGCGCCACGGACATCCCGACGCCGGTGAGGATCGCGTAACCGATCGCCTCACCCATGCTGACCTCGGGCGAGTCGTCGTCGAGGGGCGGCTCCTTGCCGGTCGCCTTGACCCAGACGAACCCGAGGAGCTTCCGCATCCCCCAGGCGGTCGCCATGCCCACCAGACCACCGATGACACGCCAGGCGATGTCGGGTTTGTCCTCCGCCATGCCAACTCCCTTCCCCTATGTAACGAACACTAGTCTCTAACGCTTGCGGGGCCCCCGAAGCCGTACCATAAGGAGGCATGACTCAACAGCGACTACGCCATGCATCCATGCCGGAAAAGCCAACCCTCGACGGCTTGGAGCAGGTATGGGTAGCTCGCTGGCAGGAGGAGGGCACCTACCGCTTCGACCGGTCCAAGCCGCGCGAGCAGGTCTACTCCATCGACACGCCGCCACCGACCGTGTCCGGCTCCCTCCACGTCGGTCATGTCTTCTCCTACACCCACAGCGACATCATGGCCCGCTACCAGCGGATGATCGGCAAGTCGGTGTTCTACCCCATCGGCTGGGACGACAACGGCCTGCCTACCGAACGGCGGGTGCAGAACGTCTACGGGGTGCGCTGCGATCCGTCGCTGCCGTACGATCCTGACTTCGTTCCACCGGACAAGCCGGGCAAACGTGAGATCTCCATTTCGCGGCGCAACTTCGTCGAGCTGTGTCACCAGCTCACCGCCATCGACGAGAAGGCGTTCGAGGAGGTCTGGCGCCGGGTCGGCCTGTCGGTCGACTGGGACCTGCTCTACACCACGATCAGCGACGAGTCGCAGGCCGTCTCCCAGCGGGCGTTCCTGCGCAACCTGCGCCGCGGCGAGGCCTACCTCGCCGAGGCGCCCACGCTGTGGGACGTCACCTACCGCACCGCGGTGGCCCAGGCCGAGCTGGAGGACCGCGAGTGGCCCGGCGCCTTCCACCGCATCTCCTTCTACGGCGAGCGCGGCCCGATCTGGATCGAGACGACCAGGCCCGAGCTGATCCCGGCCTGCGTCGCGCTGGTCGCCCACCCCGACGACGAGCGCTACAAGCCGCTGTTCGGCACGTCCGCGCTCACGCCGCTGTTCGGCGTCGAGGTGCCGATCCTGGCCCACCACCTGGCCGAGCCCGACAAGGGGTCCGGCATCGCGATGATCTGCACGTTCGGCGACGTCACCGACGTCACCTGGTGGCGTGAGCTGCACCTGCCCACCCGGCCGGTCATCGGCTGGGACGGCCGGCTGCTGCCCGAGCCGCCCGACGGCGTGGAGCCGGAGCCGTACAAGGAGCTGGCCGGCAAGACCGTCCACAGCGCGCGCGAGCGCATCGTCGAGCTGCTGCGCGAGTCCGGCGACCTCGACGGCGACCCGCGTCCGGTGCGGCGGCCGGTGAAGTTCTACGAGCGCGGCGACAAGCCGCTGGAGATCGTCACCACCCGCCAGTGGTACATCCGCAACGGCGGGCGCGAGCAGGCGCTGCGCGACCGGCTGCTGGAGCGCGGCAGCGAGCTGGCCTGGCACCCGCCGCACATGCGGGTGCGCTACGACAACTGGGTCGAGGGCCTGACCAGCGACTGGCTGATCTCCCGCCAGCGCTTCTTCGGCGTGCCGTTCCCGGTGTGGTATCCGCTGGACGAGGCCGGCAACCCGGTCCACGACGCGCCGATCCTGCCGGCCGAGGAGTCGCTGCCGATCGACCCGTCCTCCGACGTGCCGCCCGGATACAGCGAGGAGCAGCGGGGGGTGCCCGGCGGGTTCATGGCCGACCCCGACGTCATGGACACCTGGGCGACCTCGTCCCTGACGCCGCAGATCGCCGGCCGCTGGGCGAGCGACGACGACCTCTACCGGCGCGTGTCCCCCTACGACCTGCGGCCGCAGGCGCACGAGATCATCCGCACCTGGCTGTTCTCCACGGTGGTCCGCTCCCACCTGGAGTCCGACGCGCTGCCGTGGACCGACGTGGCGATCTCCGGCTGGATCCTCGACCCCGACCGCAAGAAGATGTCCAAGTCCAAGGGCAACGTGGTCACCCCGCTCGACCTGCTGGAGCAGCACGGCTCCGACGCCGTCCGCTACTGGGCCGCCAACGGCCGCTACGGCGTGGACACCACGTTCGACGTGGGCCAGCTCAAGATCGGGCGGCGGCTGGCGATCAAGATCCTCAACGCCTCGAAGTTCGTGCTCGGGCTGGCCGGCAGCGACGGCGAGGTCACCGAGCCGGTCGACCTGTCGATGCTCGCCGCCCTGTCCGACGTGGCCCGCGAGGCCACGCAGGCGTTCGAGTCCTACGACCACACCCGCGCGCTGGAGGCCGTCGAGCGGTTCTTCTGGTCCTTCTGCGACGACTACCTGGAGCTGGTCAAGGCGCGGGCGTACGAGTCGGGGCCGGGCGCCGCCTCGGCGCACGCGGCGCTGCGGCAGGCCCTCGACGTGCTGCTGCGGCTGTTCGCGCCGGTGCTGCCGTTCGTGACCGAGGAAGTGTGGTCCTGGTGGCGTGAGGGCTCGGTGCACCGCGCCGCCTGGCCGGCTCCCGAGCGCGGCCCGGGCGACCCGGCGGTGCTGACCGTGGCCTCGGAGGTGCTGCGGCGGGTGCGCAAGGCCAAGTCGGAGGCCAAGGTGTCGATGCGGGCCGAGGTGTCCAGGCTGACCGTCACGGGGCCCGAGGCCGACCTCGTCCGCCAGGCCCAGGACGACCTGTGCGCGGCGGGAGTCGTCGAGGAGTTCGTCCTCGACGGCGGCGACGTGCTGACCGTCGAGGTGCACCTGGGCTGAGACACGACCGTCCGGCACGGGCGGTGGGGGACGCCTCCCTCACCGCCCGTCCGGCATCCCGGCGTTTTATCGGTGCGCATCCCGGGCCCGGACGTGCCAGTCTTGAACACGTGCAGATCGACCGCCCCACCACACTCGTACCGCCCGTGCTGGCCAAGATGGCCGCATGGTGCGGGTGCCTGATCCTCGTCGGCGTGGTCGTCTACTTCTTCGTCCTGGCGATCGCCCGGCTCACCTTCGTGGCGCTGCCCGTGGCCATCGCGCTGCTGCTGACCGCGCTGCTGTTCCCGCTGACCAAGAGCCTGCGGCGGGCGGGCCTGCGGCCCATCTACGCCACCTGGCTGACCATGCTGGTCGCGCTGGCCGTCCTGGCCGGCACCGGCTGGCTGGTCGGGGCGCGGGCCAGCGAGGAGTTCCCCAACCTGGTCACGCAGGTGCAGGCCACCGCGCGTTCGGTCCAGGAGTGGCTGATCACCGGCCCGCTGCACCTGAAGCAGGCCCAGATCACCGGCTACGTCGACGAGCTCGCCACGATGGTCAACACCCAGCGCACCGCCATCACCGGCACGGTGTTGTCGGCCAGCGCCGTCGCGATCGAGGTGCTCGCGTCCATCGTGCTGCTGCTGTTCGTGACGTTCTTCCTGCTCAAGGACGGCGACCGCATCTGGTCGTGGTTCCTGCGCGCCTTCGGCTCGATGTCGCCGCGGGTCGACCGGGCGGGCCGGGCGGCCTGGACCACGCTCTCCCACTACGTCCAGGGCACCGTGGCCGTGGCCGCCGTGCACGGGCTCATCATGGGCATCGTGCTGGCCGGCATGGGGGTGCCGCTGTGGGCGCCGCTGGCGGTGCTGATCTTCTTCGCCAGCTTCATCCCCATCGTCGGCATCTTCTTCGCCGGCACCGTCGCCACCCTCGTCACCCTCGGCGCCAAGGGCCTGGTCTACGCGCTGATCTTCCTCGGCATCCTCATCGTCGAGCAGCAGCTGGAGAACCACGTGCTCCAGCCGCTGATCGTGGGCAGGGCGCTCAACTTCCACCCGCTGGCGATCATCCTGGTGCTGTCGGTCGGCGGCATCCTGGCGGGCATCGCGGGAGCGGCCGTGGCCGTGCCGGTCGCGGCGGTGATCTACCGGGCACTGCCGGAGCTGCGCCACAAACCGCCCGCCCTGCCGCCACCGCCCCACCACGGGCCACCGGCGGAGGAACCGCCGGCGGGAGGCGCCCCTCCCGCCGGTGAGCCGCCGTCCGGGGGCGCGGTCGCCGCGACGGGGTGACGTGGGGCGGCCCCGGTGGTTCCGATCCGGTGTCGAGGGCGAGTCCAGGGGCCGCAGCGAGTAACCTCGTCACCCGTGACGCGTTCCTCCCTCACCACCCCGCCGCCGGACGCCTCGGCGCCCGCGGCCCATCCCGGCGCCCCGGCGCCGGGCAGTTCCCTCGGCTCCCACTACAGCCGCTGCTTCGGCTGCGGCGGCGACCACCCGACCGGCCTGCACCTGAAGGCCGCCACGCCCGACGGCGTCACGGTCGAGGCCGAGTTCACCGTGGGGGAGGCCCACCAGGGCGCGCCGATGCTCGCCCACGGCGGCGTGCTGGCCGCCGCGATGGACGAGGTCATCGGGATGTCGGTCTACCTGTTCCACAAGCCCTACGTGACGGCCCGGCTGGAGACCGACTACCTTCTCCCCGTTCCCGTGGGCACGACACTCCACCTGCGCGCCTGGTGCAACGGGATCACGGGCAGGAAGGCGTACCTTGAGGCTGAGGGGCGCGTGGGCGCTCCCGACGGACCGGTCGCCGTCCGCGCGGCGGCGCTGTTCATCGAGGTGAGCATGGAACACTTCGCTGAGCACGGCGACCTTGCGGCCATCGCCGCCGAACACCAGGACTTCGAGGTGAACCCGTGAGCGACGTGGAGGTCCTCATCCAGCGGCTCGACACCGGGCTGCCGGTGCCGTCCTACGCCCACCCGGGCGACGCCGGCGCCGACCTCTACGCGGCCGAGGACGTCGAGCTGCTGCCCGGCGAGCGGGCCGTGGTCGGCACCGGCGTGGCGATCGCGCTGCCCGACGGCTACGCCGCGTTCGTGCACCCGCGCTCCGGCCTGGCGGCCCGCCACGGCGTCACGCTCGTCAACGCCCCCGGCACCGTCGACGCGGGCTACCGGGGTGAGATCAAGGTGACGCTGATCAACACCGACGCCAAGGAGCCGTTCCGCCTCCAGCGCGGCGACCGGGTGGCCCAGCTCGTGGTCCAGCGGGTCGAACGCGCGGCCTTCTACGAGGTCGAACGCCTGCCCGGCTCGGTGCGCGGCGCCAACGGATTCGGATCGACGGGCCGCTGAAGCGGCCGGCCCGAAGCAAGCCTGGGGCTCCGGCCCCGCGAACAGGGAGAGTGAGGAAGCGTGTTCCGACGTCGTCGTCGTGAGCAGCCGGAAACGGTGGCCGAGCAGGAGTCCCAGGCCCCCACCCGCGAGTCCGGCCCGTGGGACGCCGACGAGCCCCACCCCGACACGGACAGGATCGACCTCGGCGGCCTGCGGCTGCCGCACAACCCCGACTTCGACGTGCGCCTGGCCTCGCTCGGCGACCAGCACGTCGGTGTCGTCGTCCTGTACGAGGACAGCTCGCTGCAGCTGCAGGCCCTGGCCGCGCCGCGCTCGGGCGGCCTGTGGGACGACGTCAGGACCAAGATCGTCGCCCAGGTCAAGACCCTGCAGGAGCGGGAGGGCCCGTTCGGCGTCGAGCTGGCCGGCGAGGTCGCCATGGAAGGCGGCAGCCGGGCGGCCCGCTACATCGGCATCGACGGGCCGCGCTGGTTCCTCCTGGCCGCCATCACCGGCCCCGGCGCCCTCGACGAGCGCGTCTCCGGGGCGTTCCTCGACTTCGTCAAGGACGTCGTGGTCGTGCGCGGCGACGAGCCGATGGCCCGCGAGGAGCCCATCACGCTGAGCCGTCCGCATGAGCGGCAGGCCGTCGAGCAGGACGAACGCCCGGCGTTCAGCCCCTTCAAGCGCGGCCCGGAAATCAGCGAGACCCGCTGAGCGTTACATCTCCGGGCCCCCGCCCGGCCCAGCCCGGCGACATTCCCAAGACCCCCCATCGGCTATTCGCTGACGGCTTACCATCACATAGGCTGAACCATCATGAGTACGGCAGAGCCTCCGAAACGCGGGGGATTGCGCGGCTTCTTCAGCCGGCTGGCCACGACCCAGTCGGAGATCGAGGCCCAGGAACTGCGGGAAGACGCCGACGAGGTCGGCGCGACGCCCATCGTCTCGTGTGGCGGGCGCCGCAGGTTCTGTGTAGCGGGTACGCTACGTACGGTGACATTGCGCCCGAGGGGCGGCGCCCCCGCCCTGGAGGCCGAGCTGTACGACGGGTCCGACGTGATCGACCTGGTGTGGCTCGGCCGCCGCAAGATCGTCGGCATCGAGCCGGGCCGCACGGTCAAGGCCGAGGGCCTGGTCAGCATGCAGGACGGGCGCAAGGTGATGTTCAATCCGCGATACGAACTGCGCCCAGGGAGTTGATCAGGTGAGTGCTGAGGCGGAAGAGGCCGCGCACGAGACCGTCGAGGCGGCGGTGCGAGCCCAGCTCGCCAAGGCCTTCGGCGGCGTCCGCGGCATCATCGAGGCCGCGGTGCCGACGATCGCCTTCACGGTCTCGTGGATCGTCACCGAAGACCTGAAGACGTCGCTCATCGTCAGCATCTCGCTCTCGGTGGTGCTCCTGCTGGTCAGGGTGGTCCAGCGGTCCACGCCGCAGTTCGTGATCAACAGCCTGATCGGCATCGCGATCGGCGCCTTCTTCGCCAGCCGCACCGGCAACGCGAAAGACTACTTCCTGCCCGGCATCCTGTGGAACGGCGCGTACTCGGTGGGCATGTTGCTGTCGATCGTCACCCGCTGGCCGGTCGTCGGGTTCCTCATCGGCTCGGTCACCAACGACCCGGTGGGCTGGCACAAAGACGCGGGCGTCGTCCGGCTCTGCACGCGGCTGACCTGGCTGCTCATGGTGCCGTGCGTGGTGCGGGTGGCCGTGCAGGGCCCGGTCTACCTGTTCGGCGGCGGCGACGAGGCGGTGGCCGCGCTCGGCTTCGCCAAGATCGTGATGGGCTGGCCCCTGCAGGTGGCGGCCCTGGCCGCGATGTTGTGGCTGCTCGGCCGCGGCCGCACCCCCATCAAGCCCCCGGTCGCCCCGGCCTGACCCGTGCCGGAGGACGGGCGGGTCGTGCCGCCGCCTGGGGGTCTCGTCGCGGAAGACCTCGATCGTCTGCCTGACCTGCCCGCGCGTACGGAGCTGATCGACGGAAGGCTGGTCCTCGCGGGCCCTCAGTCGTCCTTCCGCTCGACCGTGGTCGATCTGCTCGTCGAGGGCCTCCGGCGGGCCGTCCCCTCGGAGTTCCGGGTGCGGCGGGGATGAGCGTCATCCTGGACGCCCGCCAGCGCCCGCAGCCGGACGTCAGCGTGGTCAGAGCGGCCGCGGTGCGCGACGACGGCGGCGAGACCTTCTACCGCGCCCAGGATCTGCTGCTGGTCGCCGAGGTCGTCCCGGCGGAGTCCGGGGAGCGTAAGGCGGCTCTTTATGCCGCGGCCGGGATTCCGCACTTCTGGCGGGTCGAGGACGACGGCGAGCCCGTCGTCCACGTCCACGAGCGTGACCCCGCCACCCGCGCCTACGCGCTCACCGGCATCCACCACGACAGGCTCAAGCTGACCGTCCCCTTCGACCTCGACGTCGACCTGAGCCGGATCCACCGCCTCTGACCCTCGGCCCGCCATGATGCCCGGACGCGGGGAGTGAGAGGTTCGTGGGCGTGGGAGTCTGGGGGGGATGAAGGGGAATGCGGTGGGCTGGGTGGTCGCGCGGGTGTGGAAGGCGCTGGGCGGGCGGGTCCGCTGGCGGGTGTTGTGGCTGACCCATGCCACCTTCATGGTCGGCGTCACCGGCCTCGTACGCGACCCCGACGGCCGGGTGCTCGTGCTGCGTCACCGTCTGTGGCAGGAAGGGCGGCAGTGGGGCTTCCCCACCGGGTTCGCCAGGCGGGACGAGACCTTCGAGGGCACCGTCGAGCGCGAGGTGTTCGAGGAGACCGGCCTGCGCGTGCGCACCGGCCGGCTGCTGCGCGTGCGCAGCGGGTTCGGGCTGCGGGCCGAGGTGGCCTACGAGGCCCGGCTCGTCGGCGGCACGCTCAGGATCGACCCGCTGGAGATCCTCGAAGCCCGCTGGGTCACCGCCGACGACCTGCCCGAGGGCCTGCAGGGCGCCCACCGCGACCTGCTCATCCCGAGTACGCCCACCCCGACCACCGACTGACCGCGACCACGATCACCGGCCCTTCGGGCGGCCGCCGGCGGTACTGGTCGTACTTGTCGGCCAGCGCCCGCAGGGCGGCGTCGTGGGCGCCCTCGCAAACGGTCGCCGTGCCGTCGGCGCGCGCCCACCACAGCCTGGCCCAGTCGTCCTCGTAGTGGTCGGCGAGCAGGCTGACTCGCGGGTTCGCCCGGATGTCGCGCAGCCGCGCCAGCTCGTACGTGCTCTTCGGCTTGTGGTCGACGGCGGTGACCACGTCGTCGCCCAGGACGGCGAAGGTGACGGGCACCACGCGCGGCACCCCGGCCGCGTCGGCCGTCGCCAGGCGGGCGACGCGGGCGCCCTCGAACAGCGACCGGGCGCGGCCGGCGTCCATGACCGGGCTCAGCGCTGCGAGAGCAGGTGGGCCAGCTCCTCCTCGACCTCCTGGCTGGCCACGAACAGCAGCTCGTCGCCCGCCTCCAGGGGGTCGTCGGCGGTGGGCACCAGCACCCGGCCCTCGCGCAGGATCGCCACCAGCGCGGAGTCGACCGGCCACGGCACCGAGCCGGCGCGCTGGCCCACCACCGGGGCGTCCTCGGCCAGCGTCAGCTCGACGAGGTTGGCCTGGCCCTGGCGGAACGTCATCAGCCGCACCAGGTCGCCGACGCTGACCGCCTCCTCCACCAGCGCGCTCAGCAGCCGCGGCGTCGAGACGGCGACGTCGACGCCCCACGACTCGTTGAACAGCCACTCGTTGTTGGGGTGGTTGATGCGGGCCACCACGCGCGGCACGCCGTACTCGGTCTTTGCCAGCAGCGACACCACGAGGTTGACCTTGTCGTCGCCGGAGGAGGCCACCACGACGTGGCAGTTGCCGAGCCCGGCCTCGTCGAGCGAGGCGATCTCGCACGCGTCGGCGAGCAGCCACTCGGCGCGCGGCACGCTGTCGATCTTGATCGCGCGCGGGTCGACGTCGATGAGCAGCACCTCGTGGCCGTTCTCCAGCAGCTCGGAGGCGATGGAACGGCCCACGGCGCCCGCGCCGGCGATGGCGATGCGCATCAGTCGTCCTGTTCCGGCGCCGCGGCGAGCACCTTGTTGATCCGGTCCATGTCGTTCTCGGCCGCGATGACGTGGAGCAGGTCGCCCTCCTGCACCACGGTCTCGTCCGTGATGGTCAGGGCCTCGCCCATCCGGTTGATGAAGGCCACCCGGGCGCCGGCCCGGCTCTCCAGGTCGACGACGCGGGTGGCGATCCAGGCCTGGTTGGCGGCCACCTCGGCCAGCACGACCGTGCCCGTGGGGTCGCGCCACAGCGGCTCGGCGCCCTCGGGGAGGATGCGGCGCAGGATCTGGTCGGCCGTCCAGCGGACGGTGGCCACCGTGGGGATGCCCAGACGCTGGTAGACCTCGGCCCGCCGGGGGTCGTAGATGCGGGCGACGACGTTGTCGACGCCGAACGTCTCGCGGGCCACGCGCGCGGAGATGATGTTGGAGTTGTCGCCGCTGGAGACGGCGACGTAGGCGGCCGCCGACTCGATGCCGGCCTCGGTGAGCACGTCGCGATCGAAGCCGACGCCGGTCACCCGCCGCCCCCGGAACCCCGCGCGCAGGCGGCGGAACGCCTGCGGGTCACGGTCGATGATGGCGACGGAATGGCCGCTGTCCTCGAGGATGTGGGCGAGGGTCGAACCGACCCTGCCGCATCCCATGATCACAATATGCATACTCCCCCGCACTTCGCGGTCGGCCGGTTGCTCGACACCAGTATGGCCCGATGGGGGAGCGCCGCGTTTAGGGCATCGGCATGCGGCTAGCATCTCGTTACGTGGCGAAGGTAACGGATCTTGTCAAACGCGTGCTCGTGGGACGTGCCCTGCGAAGCGGGCAGCTCCACGAGCAACTCCTGCCCAAACGCATCGCCCTGCCGGTCTTCGCCAGTGACGCGCTGTCCTCGGTGGCCTACGCCCCGCAGGAGATTTTGGTCATCCTGTCGCTGGCCGGCGTCTCGTTCTATTCCTACAGCCCGTGGATCGCCGTCGCCGTCGTGGTGGTGATGCTCACAGTCGTGGCGTCGTATCGGCAGAACGTGCACGCCTATCCGAGCGGCGGCGGCGACTACGAGGTGGCCACCACCAACCTGGGCAAGAACGCGGGGCTCACCGTCGCCAGCGCCCTCATGGTCGACTACGTGCTGACCGTCGCCGTGTCGGTGGCCAACGGCGTCGACTACGTCGGCGCGACCATCCCGTTCGTGGCCGAGCACCGGCCCGCGATCGCCATCATCATCGTGATCCTGCTCACGGTGGTCAACCTGCGCGGCATCCGCGAGTCCGGCGCGGCCTTCGCCGTCCCCACGTACGCCTTCATGTTCGCGGTGATCGGCCTGGTCGCCTGGGGCGGCATCCGGCTGCTGGTGTTCGGCGACGAGCTGCACGCGCCCAGCGCCGGGTTCACCATCCGGCCCGAGCAGACGAACCTGGCCTCCTTCGCCGCCGCCTTCCTGATCCTGCGCGCCTTCTCCTCCGGCTGCGCCGCGCTGACCGGCGTCGAGGCCATCAGCAACGGCGTGCCCGCCTTCCGCAAGCCCAAGAGCAAGAACGCCGCCACGACCCTGCTCATGATGGGCCTGATCGCCATCACCATGTTCGGCGGCATCATCGCGCTGGGGCTGGCCTCCGGCGTGCGGGTGGCCGAGCCGAGCGTCGTCGCCCACGACCTGCTCAGGCCCGACGGCACCCCGGTCGGCGAGGGCTACTACCAGCAGCCGATCATCTCGCAGGTGGCCGACGCGGTGTTCGGCGGCGGCTCGCTGCCGTTCGTGGTGATCTCCGCGGTGACCGCGCTCATCCTGTTCCTGGCCGCGAACACCGCCTTCAACGGCTTCCCCGTGCTCGGCTCGATCCTCGCACAGGACCGTTACCTGCCGCGCCAGCTCCACACCCGCGGCGACCGGCTGGCCTTCTCCAACGGCATCATCATCCTGGCCCTCGGCGCCTGCCTGCTGCTGTGGGGCTTCCAGGCCGACGTCAGCCGCCTGCTCAACCTCTACATCGTCGGCGTGTTCGTCTCCTTCACGCTCAGCCAGACCGGCATGGTCATCCACTGGACCCGTCACCTGAGGACGGAGACCGACCGCCAGGTCCGCCACCAGATGCACCGCTCGCGCGTGATCAACTTCTTCGGCGCCATCATGACCGGCCTGGTGCTGATCGTCGTGCTGCTGACGAAGTTCCTGGTCGGGGCGTGGATCGTGGTCATCGCGATGCCGGTGCTGTTCCTCATGATGAAGGGCATCCGCCGCCACTACGACAAGGTCGCGGCCGAGCTGGAGATCACCGACGAGTACGAGCCCGCCATGCTGCCGGCCCGCAACCACGCGATCGTGCTGGTCTCCAAGATCCACAAGCCGACCATGCGGGCGCTCGCCTACGCCCGCGCCACCCGCCCGTCCTCCCTGGAGGCGATCACGGTCGGCGTCGAGGGCGAGGAGGCGCGCCAGCTGCAGGAGGAGTGGGAGCGGCGCGGCATCCCGGTGCCGCTCAAGATGCTCGACTCGCCCTACCGCGAGATCACCCAGCCCATCCTCGACTACGTCAAGAGCCTGCGCCGCCGCTCGCCGCGGGACGTGGTCACCGTCTTCATCCCCGAGTACGTCGTCGGCCACTGGTGGGAGCACCTGCTGCACAACCAGAGCGCGCTGCGGCTGAAGGCCAGGCTGCTGTTCAAGCCGGGCGTCATGGTGACCAGCGTGCCCTGGCAGCTCCACTCCTCCGACCGGCTCAAGGGCCGGCCCGAGCCGTACGCGCCGGGCGCGGTGCGCCGTCCCTGGCACCAGACCGTCAAGGACGAGGGGCAGATCAAGGCGCGCTGACCAGCGCCCGCAGCCGCCAGGTGTCGGACGCCGTCCAGCCCCGCGGCGCGGCGACGGCGGCCCACCCGTCCACGATGTTGGCGCCGTAGCGGTGGCCGTGGCCGGGCGGCACGGACATCGCCGCCGTCATGTCCACCAGCACCTGCCAGAACGTCACCAGCGGGAACCAGTTCATCTGCGGGTTCACCCCGGGCCCCCGAGGGCCCTCCAGCCAGGCCGGCCGGTGGTATATCAGCGTGGGCGACCACCACACGACCGGGTCGGTGGCGTTCTGCAGGTAGACCACGCGCGGCGGCTGCCACGGGCTCCGCGGACGCCACAGGTCGGCCGGGTGCTGGGCGAAGCGGGCCGTCCTGCCGCCCTGGTAGACCGGCCGCCAGACGGGGGTGCCGGGGTCCCGGTGGGTGGTGAGGTGGTTCCAGATGTGGTTGGCGTTGGGCGGGCCGACGAACAGCGCGCCGTCGGTCCGGGCGACCAGGTCGGTCAGGTCGCGGAAGGAGTTCTCCAGCTCGTAGGAGCCCAGGCTCTCGCCGGCGACCAGCAGCCGGGGCCGGTGGCCGGGCGGGAGCCGGTCCCACCTGGCGCGCACCGCCTCGAACAGGGCCCGCCCGGCGGCCGCCGCCTTGTGCCGGTCGGCCAGGAACGACACCCAGCTCGGCAGGTAGGAGTACTGCACCGCGACCATGGCGGTGTCGCCGTTGTACATGAACTCCAGCGAGTCGGCGATGTGCTGGTCGACCCAGCCGGTGCCGGTGGTGCCGAGCACCGCGAGCACCGGACGGCCGAAGCCGCCCGTCCGTTCCAGCTCCCGTACGGCCACCGCGGCCTGCTGCCGGGGCGAGGAGGTGGCGCCGAGTCCGACGTACACGCGGATGGGCTCGGTCGCCGGGCGGCCGGAGAAGGCGGTCAGCTCGGAGACCGTGGAGGCGGTGCCGGTGAAGCGGCGGCCCTCGCGGCCCAGGGAGTCCCAGGCCACCAGCGACCCCGGCCCGCCGGACACCTTGGCCGAGCCCGGCCTGCGCACGCCCGGATGGGTGCCCTCGTTGGTGACCGAGGAGATGTCGCTCATCGTGTTGAGGAACCCCGAGAACAACACGTCGTCGGCGAACACCGCGACCACGGAGGCGACGATCAGCACGCCGGCGATGTGGCCCACGTAGGCGGGGACGTACCGGTCGAGCCAGTCGATCAGCCTGCGCCCGGCCAGCCGGACGAGCCGGGCCAGCAGCAGGCACAGCGCGAAGAGCGTGACCGCCACCGCCAGGATCACCGGCGGGAACCAGTTGATCCGGACGTCCATGCCCATGAGCGCCCGCACGTCCCGCTGCCAGTCGATGCTGTACCAGAGCGCCACGACGGTCAGCCCCGAGCAGCCGCCGATCATGATCTGCCAGGCGGCCCGCCGCCCCCGCTCCGGCAGCCGGTACGGGATCGCCGCCCGCCCCAGCGCACCCGCCGTGGCCCCCACGCCGTAGCCGAGGATGCCGGTGACCGCGCCCATCACGCCCTGGAACAGCCACGTGCGCGGCAGCAGCGAGGGCGTCAGCGAGGCGCAGGCGAACAGCACGGCCAGCAGCGTGCCCCCGAATCCGAGCCGCCGGCGCACCACCCGACTTCTGTCCATCGTCACCCACAGTAATGACTCAAGTCCGGCAAGTGGGCATGCGGGGCACGAGGCAGGGCGCGCGGACGTCGCCCGTGGCGGCTCACCATAGGGTGGGGGTGTGGAACAGGCATCTCTGGAGCTGACGGTCGGTCCGGTCGCGCATGGCGGCTGGTGTGTGGCACGCCATGAAGGGCGGGTGGTCTTCGTCCGGCACGCGCTGCCCGGCGAGCGGGTGATCGCCGACGTGACCGAGGAGACCAGCCGGTTCCTGCGCGCCGACGCCGTGGAGATCCTGGAGCCCTCGCCCGACCGCGTCGTCCCGCCCTGCCCGTACGCCGGCCCCGGCCGCTGCGGCGGCTGCGACTGGCAGCACGCCACGCTGGAGGCGCAGCGCCGGCTCAAGGCCCAGGTCGTGACCGAGCAGCTGCACCGGCTGGCGGGCATCGAGCGCGAGGTCGTCGTGGAAGAGGTGCCCGGCGCCAAGGACGGGCTCGGCTGGCGTACCCGCGTGCAGTTCGCCGCCACGCCCGCCGGCGAGCTGGGCTTCCGCCGGCACCGCTCGCACGAGATCGAGGTCGTCGACGCCTGCCTGATCGCCCACCCCGAGGTCGAGGCGGTCGCCGCCGAAGACCACGCGTGGCCCGGTGCGGCCAGCATCGAGGTCATCGCCTCGGCCGGCGGCGACCGTGCCGTGGTGGTCTCGCCGCGCCCGCGGCGCAGCGTGAGCGTGCCCGAGCTCGACGCGCCCGCCTCGATCCTGCTCGACCAGGGCAAGGGCCGCACGGTGCCGCGCCGCGGCTCCGGCGTGCTGCACGAGCATGTGGGCGACCGCGAGTTCCGGGTCGCGGGCAGCGGCTTCTGGCAGATCCACCCGGGGGCGGCCGAGACGCTGCTCGACGCGGTGCTGGCCTACGCCGCGCCCGAGCCGGGGGAGTGGGCGCTCGACCTCTACTGCGGGGTCGGCCTGTTCGCGGCCGGGCTGGCCGAGGCGGTCGGGCCCGAGGGCGCGGTGTTCGGGCTGGAGTCCGACGCGGCGGCCGTCCGCGACGCCCGCGCCAACCTGCGCGACCTGCCGCAGGCCAGGGTCGAGCGCGGCCGGGTCGAGGAGGCGCTCGACCGGTTCCAGATCGAGCGCGCCGACCTCGTCGTGGTCGACCCGCCGCGGTCGGGCCTCGGGCGCGAGGTGGTGGAGCGCGTGGCGGGGCTGGAGGCGCTGCGCATCGTCTACGTCTCCTGCGACCCGGCGACGCTGGCCAGAGACCTCAAGTGGCTGGGCGAGCTGGGCTACGAACTGACCGACCTGCGCGCCTTCGACGCCTTCCCGATGACCCACCACGTCGAGTGCGTGGCGCTGCTGGTGAAGCGCTGACTGCCGCCGCCCGGGCAAGGCGTGACCTCATCGTGACGGTTTGCCGGAACCTCGGGCGGGTGAAGCTGTCTATCGTGCATCCATGGTCGCCTCCGGAGGCGCGGGCCGCCCAGGATCGGACAGGCCGCCGATGACGCCGCTGACGATGAGCCATCGGCACCTGCCCGGCGTGACCGTGATCGAGGTGTGCGGTGAGCTCGACGCCACCAACCACGCGCGATTACGGGAGCACGTCCGGCAGGCCAGGGCGCGTCCGGCCGATCACGTGGTGTTCGACCTGAGCGCGATGACGTTCATGGACAGCTCGGGGCTGCACGCCCTGCTCGCCTGCCACCAGGAGGCCCGCGCGCACGACGCCCGGATCTACCTCGCGGCCCCGCAGGGCGCCCCCGCCCGGCTGCTGGAGATCACCGGGGTCGACGCGCACCTGCCGGTCTACCCCACCGCCGAGGCCGCCGTGGCCGCCGCCGCGGCCGATCCGCCCGGCTGAGTCTTTGGTCACGCCCGTCCAGACCAAGGACGGACGCGCCGCGCGGGGAGGCGTCCCTAGCGTCGGGGCATGACGCAAACCACCCTCGCCGGACGCGTCCAGGAGATCGACGCCGTACGCGGGTTCGCGCTGGCGGGCATCCTGGTCGCGAACATCGGCTTCCTGGCCGACCCGGGGTACGCGCTGTCGGGCGCCATGCCGATCCCCGACGGGCCCGTGGCTCTGGCGATCACGGCGTTCGTGCTGACGAAGTTCTACATCATCTTCTCGTTCCTGTTCGGGTACTCCTTCACGTTGCAGATGCGGGCGGCCGAGCGGGCGGGGGCGAGCGTGCGGGCCAGGACGTTGCGCCGCTGCCTGGCGCTGTTCGTCATCGGGCTGGCGCACGGCCTGCTGCTGTGGATCGGTGACATCCTCACCCTGTACGCCGTGCTCGGCCTGGTCCTGCTGGCCCTGCGCGGGCTCAGACCGAGGACGGCCGTCATCGCCGGCTCCTCGATCATCGGCGCGCTGACCCTGTTCTGGCTGGCCCTGGCCTGGCTGTCCACCCTCGACCCGGCCGCCGGGCAGCCCGCCGCGGCCGACCCGGCGGCGGCCGCCCGCGTGCTGGCCCTGGCCACCGGCGGGCCGCTGGACTTCCTGACGATGCAGACCGAGCTCTATCCGCCGCTCGTGGCCATGATCTGGCTCTTCCAGGGGCCGACCGCGCTGGCCATGTTCCTGTTCGGGCTCGCGGCCGGCAAGTCCAGGCTGCTGGAGGGACTCGGGCGCCGGCCCCGCCTGCTGGCCCGCGTCCAGTGGGCCGGCTTCGGCGTCGGCCTGCCCGGCGGCCTGCTGTACGCCTGGACGTCCGGCCGGACCGGCGCGGTCGAGCTGATCGGCGGCGCGGTCAACACGCTCACCTCGATCCTGCTGGCCGCCGCCTACGTCGCCACCCTGCTCCGGCTGATCGGGCGCTTCCCGGCGGCGGCCCGCGTCCTGGCCGCGCCGGGACGGGTGGCCGCCTCCAACTACGTCGGCCAGTCGCTGCTCATCGCGCTGGTCTTCACCGGGTACGGCCTCGCACTCGCGGGCCGCCTGTCACCGATCGCGGTGATGGGCGTCGCCCTGGTGATCTACACCGTGCTCGTGTGGGCGAGCGCACTTTGGCTGCGCACCCACCGCCACGGCCCGGTGGAGTACGTGCTGCGCCGGATCACCCAGTGGCGCTGAGGTCACCGGCGCTGAGGTCACCGGCGCTGAGGTCACCGGCGCTGAGGTCACCGGCGCTGAGGTCACCGGGGCTGAGGTCACCGGGGGTGAGGTGACCGGGGCTGGGGTGACCAGCGCTGAGGCGACCAGCGCTGGGGTCAGAGCCAGCCCATGCGCTGGGCGGTGCGGATCGCCTCCAGCCGGTTCTGGGCGTTGAGCTTGGTCATGGCGCTGGACAGGTAGTTGCGCACGGTGCCCTCGGTCAGGTGCAGCTCGCCGGCGATCCTGGAGATCGTCGCCCCGTCGCCCGCCAGGCGCAGCGCGTCGCGCTCCCGTTCGGTCAGCGGGCTGTCGCCGGCGGCCATCGCGGCGGCGGCCAGCTCGGCGTCCAGGTAGCGGCCGCCGGCCATGACCTTGCGGATCGCCATCGCCAGCTCCTCGGCGGAGGCGTCCTTGCCCAGGAAGCCGCTCACGCCGGCGGCCATCGCCCTGCGCAGGTAGCCGGGGCGGCCCAGGCTGGTCAGGATGACGATCTTGCACTGCGCGCTGATCCGCTCGGCGGCGCTCAGGCCGTCCATGCCGGGCATCTCGATGTCCAGCACGGCCACGTCGGGGCGGTGTTCGGCGACCGCGTCCACGACCTCGTCGCCCCGGCCCACCTGGGCCACGACCTCGATGCCGTCCTCCAGGTCGAGCAGCGCGGCGATGGCGCCGCGGATCAGGTGCTCGTCGTCGGCGAGCAGCACGCGGGTGGTCATGCCGGCACCGCCGCGCGCAGCAGGTAGCCGCCGTCGGACGTCGGCTCGGCCCGCAGCACGCCGCCCGCCGCGCCGACCCGCTGGGCCAGGCCCGCCAGCCCGTTGGCCGCGTGCTCGCCCACCGGGCCGCTCACCCCGTCGTTGGACATCTCCAGGACCCCGTTCTCGATCGTGATCGTGCAGCGTTCGGCCGTGCTGTGCTTGAGCACGTTGGTGGCGCCCTCGCGGACGACGGTGGCCAGCAGGGTGCGCGCCTCCGGGGCCAGCGCCGTGGTGTCGGCCCGTACCGTGCAGCGGACCTCGGCCGCCTCCAGCACCGCCCGGACGCCGGCCAACACCTCGTCCAGGTCGAGCGCCCGGTAGTTCTGCACCACGGCCCGCACCTCGCGCAGCGACCGCCTGGCCAGGTCGCGCACCTCGAACATGGCCCGCTCGGCGGCGGCCGGGTCGCCGGGCAGCGACTCGGCGGCGCGGGCGGTCCTGGCCGAGACGTCGGCGAGGCTCTGCCCGAGCAGGTCGTTGAGGTCGCGGGCGAAGCGCAGCCGTTCCTCCGAGACCGCCAGCCTGGACCTGGCCTCCTGCCCTTCGTGCGCCTCCTTGGCCACCCGCCACAACCACAGGTTCGCCAGCACGCCCCCCACGCCGATCCCGGTGAACACGGCCAGCACCGCGACCGCCGACACCATCTCCACGGGCAGGCCCATGGTCAGCGCGAGGACGACGACCAGGACGGCGATCCAGCCGGCCGACAACGTGACGATCGTCCGGCGGCGGACGAAGGGGGCCAGCATCGCCAGCCACACCGGCACGGTGTACAGGATCGTGCCGGCCGCGAGGACCACGGCGAGCACCCCGGACACGGCCAGCAGCGCCGTCGGGCGGGGGCCGCCGCGCACGGCGATCCGGAACGGCCGCGTGGCCAGCGCCATGAAGACCAGCAGCAGCACGCCGGCGGCCACGAACACCTGCCCGGGCAGGTCGACGCTCTGCCCGAGGAGGTACAGGTTGTAGAAGCCGGTCGCGGACACCAGCAGGATGATGTCGGTGGAGTAGACGATCAGCCAGCGGACCTTGTCCAGCCGGGTCGGCCGCCTCACGCGGGCACCGCCGCGCGCAGCAGGAACTCGCCGGTGGGCGTCGGGGCGGCCGAGAGCGAGCCGCCCGCCGTGGTCAGGCGCTCCGACAGGCCGCGCAGGCCGCTGCCCGGCGCCGCGGAGAGATCTTTGACGCCGTCGTTGCGCATCTCCAGCACGCCGCCCTCGATCGTGATCGCGCAGGTGGTGGCCGAGCTGTGCTTGAGCACGTTCGTGCCGCCCTCGCGCACGACCCACGCCAGCAGCGCACGCCCGGCGGGGGACAGGTCGCCGGCCCTGGTCTCGATCAGGCAGCGGGCGCCGGCCGCCTCCAGCGCCGCCCGTACGCCGGCCAGCTCGGTGTCCAGGTCGAGCGTGTGGTAGCCGTCCACGGCCAGTTGCACCTCGGCCAGCGAGCTGCGGGCCAGTTCGCGCACCTCGTCCATCTCGGCGAGGGCCCTGGCCTGGTCCTTGGCCGCGAGCTTGGCCGCCAGCTCGCTCTTCAGCGTGATCACCGACAGGCTGCGGCCGAGCAGGTCGTGCAGGTCGCGGGCGAAGCGCAGGCGCTCCTCGGCGATGGCCAGGCGCGCCTTGGCCTCCTGGCCGTCGCTGGCGTCCCTGATCGTCCACCACAGCCAGCGCCACAGCAGCATGGCCGCGACCATGAGCGCGCAACTGGCCGCCTCGGGGATCAGCGTGCCGGCCCAGGACCGGTCGGTGATCGCCACGACGTACGCGCTGACCAGGACGGTCACGGTGGCGCCCAGGCAGGCCGTGGCCCACAGCGGCAGGTAGAACGCGGCCACCGACACCCACAGGACGCCGGTCTCCAGCCAGGTGGCCGTGCTCGCGATCTCGTCGTGCGGCAGCAGCAGCACCGAGCCGGCCGCGCACGCCCCGGACACCAGCAGCTTCGCCGTTGGCCGCGGCCGGTCGTCGAAGGCGGCCCGCAGCACGGAGGGGAACAGCGCGAACTGGCCCGCCAGGCAGGCGATCGCGAGCAGCGCCTGCGGCAGGCCCATCAGGCCGCGCGTGGCGTAGACGATGACGAGGGTGACGAACACCAGGCCCAGGAGGGTGACCATGACGTCCATCCAGTGGATGAGGATCTTGCGTGCGCTCTCGGCACGGCTCGCCATCGTCTCCCTCACCCCCTGGATTCGGGAGAAATCCTATGTCAGGAGTGTGTCATCCAGAGAATGCGGGATATCTCCGGTTTGGGGGATGCGCCGCGCAGGGACAACCAGGCCAGCCCGTGCCGGACGGCGTACTCCGCCAGTTTGCGGGCCTCCGGCTCGTCCAGATCGCCGGCCCTGGCGAGCACCGGGGTCAGGGCGAGCCGCTCCCACACCTGCTCCTCGTCGGCCAGGCCGTAGGCCCGCGCGAGCTGCCCGGCCGCCGCCCGCACGGCCGATCCCAGCCTGCGCAGCCGCCCCTGCGGCCCGGTACGCGGTTCCATCTCGGCCAGCAGCTCGACGGCGTCCACCCGGACGCCCTCCCGCCGGGTCGCGCGCAGCGCCGCCAGATCGGCCGCGTCCAGCCCGTCCGGTGTCAGGCGCAGGGTGAAGAAGACCCGCAGCGGCCGTTCCCCTTGCAGGGCGCGCAGCGCCCGCGCCCTGCGCGGCGCGACGGCAGGGTCGGCGGCGTCGCGGATCTCGAACGCCGCCGCGGCCGCCCCGAACGCGCCGACCGCCTTGCGGTAGGCGGTGGCCAGACCGCCCGGCCTGGTGCACGTGACGGCCGGGTCGTCCCCGCCGGGCCCGCCGAACACCGGGAAGGCGTCGCCGCCCGCCGCCCGCAGCCGCCCGAGCCCGGCTACCGGTTCGCCCGCCGCCCGCAGCCGTCCGAGCCCGGCGGCATCCGGGTCGTCCGCCGGCTGCGGCGGCCCGGCCCACCGGACGAGGCAGCCGTCGCCGTCGGCGACGAGATGGCCGAGCGCGTACCGGGCGACGCCGGTGGCGCGCGACTCGGCCGCCAGGTCGAACTCCGGGTCGCGGGCGGTGTCGACGAACCCCACGAAAGAACCCGGCGGCTGCCGGACCGCCGCCGGCCGCTGCGGCGGCGCGAAGCGGACGGGAGCGGCGCCGGCCGGCGGCGCGGGCTCGGCGCCCGCGGGCAACATCCGGATCGCCAGGGCCGTGGCTCCGGCGAGCACGAACGCGGCGAGCACCGCCAGCGGGCGGGGGAGCGTGCCGGACTCTCTTGCTTTCCGCGACATATGCCACCCATCGTGATCGATCGGCTACTTTCAGCGGTTGCTGGTGAAGGTAGCAAGCGTTCGCCGGACGGCGTGGGGCTTTTCCGGTCGCCGTCCGATGTGGGCGGATAATGAGCTTCATGAAGCTGCGGATCTTCACCGAGCCCCAGCAGGGCGCCACCTATGACGACCTGCTCGCCGTCGCCCAGGCCGCGGAACGCCTGGGGTTCGACGCCTTCTTCCGGTCCGACCACTACCAGCGCATCGGCCCCGGCGACCCCGGCGCCGGCTCCACCGACGCCTGGGTGACGCTCGGCGCCCTGGCCAGGGAGACCTCCACGATCAGGCTCGGCACGCTGGTGACGCCGGCCACCTTCCGGCTGCCCGGCCCGCTGGCGATCAGCGTGGCCCAGGTCGACCAGATGAGCGGCGGCCGGGTCGAGCTGGGCTTCGGCACCGGCTGGTTCGACGGGGAGCACTCCGCCTACGGCATCCCGTTCCCCCCGCTCGGCGAGCGGTTCGGCCGGTTCGAGGAGCAGCTGGAGATCGTCACCGGCCTGTGGACGGCGAAGGACTCCTACTCCTTCGAGGGCCGCTACTACCGGCTGGTCGACTCACCGGCGCTGCCCAAGCCGGTCCAGCGGCCCCGGCCGCCGGTGATCATCGGCGGCTTCGGCGCCAAGCGCACGCCCCGGCTGGCGGCCGCGTACGCCGACGAGTACAACGTGCCGTTCCGCACCCTGGCCGACACCGGGCAGGCGTTCGCGCGGGTCCGGGAGGCGGCCGACGAGGCGGGCCGCGGCCTGATCCTGTCGGCGGCGCAGACCGTCGTCGTGGGCGCCGACGAGGCCGAGATCGAGCGGCGCGCCGCCGCCATCGGCCAGGAGCCGGGCGCGCTGCGCGAGGGCGGCCTGTGCGGCACCCCCGAGGAGGTGCTGGCCAAGCTGGGCGCCTTCGCCAAGCTCGGGGCCGAGCGCGTCTACCTCCAGGTCCTCGACCTGGCGGACCTGGAGCACCTGGAGCTCATCGCCGCCGAGGTGTTGCCGCACGTGTAATTCCGTTGGCGGTGCTTCGTCCGGCTACGGCACACTTGGGACGTGCTGCTGACGATCACGACCACCGCCGCGCCGGCCACCGACCTGGGCTTCCTCCTGCACAAGCATCCCGAGCGCGTGCAGGAGTTCAGCCAATCGTTCGGCACGGCCACGGTGTTCTACCCGGAGGCGGGCGAGGAGCGCTGCACGGCGGCCCTGCTGCTGGAGGTCGACCCGATCGCGCTGGTCCGCTCGCGCGGCCGCAACTCGCCCGACTTCAGCCTGTCGCAGTACGTCAACGATCGACCGTACGCGGCCTCCTCGCTGCTGGCCGTCGCGCTCGCCGACGTCTTCCGCACCGCGCGGGCGGGCCGCTGCAAGGCCCGTCCCGAGCTGCCGGGCACCCCGCTGCCGCTGGAGATCCGGGTGCCCGCGCTGCCCTGCCGGGGCGGCCCCGAGCTGGCCCGGCGGCTGTTCGAGCCGCTGGGGTGGGCGGTGGAGGCGCAGACGCTGCCGCTCGACGAGGGTTTCCCCGAATGGGGCGAGTCCCGGTACGTGCGGCTGACCCTGCGCGGCACCCTGCTGCTGGCCGACGCGCTCAACCACCTCTACGTGCTGCTCCCCGTGCTCGACGACGGCAAGCACTACTGGATGGCCTCCGACGAGATCGACAAGCTGGTCAGGGCGGGGGCGGGCTGGCTCGGCGGGCACCCGGAGCGCGGGCTGATCGCCCGGCGCTACTTCGGGCGGCGCTGGGCGCTGGCCCGCACCGCGCTGACCAGGCTGGCCGAGCTGGGCGACGAGACCGAGGAGGAGCTGGAGCCGGCGCTCGCCGAGGAGGCCCCCGCCGGGGAGACCGCGGCCGACGAGGCCGCCTTCGCCGAGGCCGCCGCCGAAGCCGAGGGGGCCGGCGCGGTGCGGAAGGCGCGGCCGCTCAACACGCTGCGGCGCGAGGCCGTGCTGCGCAAGCTGGAAGAGCTCGGCGCGGTCAGCGTGATCGACCTGGGCTGCGGGCAGGGCGAGCTGGTCGCCGCGCTGCTGGCCAGGCCCAGGTTCGCGCGCGTGGCCGGCATGGACGTCTCCTCCCTGGCGCTCACCATCGCCGCCCGCAAGCTGCGCCTGGACCGCATGCCCGACAGCAAGCGGGCCCGGCTCACCCTGTTCCAGGGCGCGCTCACCTACACCGACAAGCGCCTGGCCGGCTACGACGCCGCCGTGCTCATGGAGGTCGTCGAGCACGTCGACCCGCCGCGGCTGGCCGCGCTCGAACGCGTCGTGTTCGGCCGCGCCCGCCCGAACCACGTGCTCGTCACCACCCCCAACATCGAGCACAACGTGCGCTACGAGTTCCTGACCGGCCTGCGCCACCCCGACCACCGCTTCGAGTGGACGCGGGCCGAGTTCGCCGCCTGGGCCGGCCAGGTGGCCGCCCGGTACGGCTACCACGTCGCCGTCGAACCCGTCGGCGAGGACGACCCCGAGGTCGGCCCGCCCACCCAGATGGGAGTCTTCACCCGTGATCAGCGTTCCTGAGCTGTCGCTCGTGGTGCTCGTCGGCGTCTCCGGCAGCGGCAAGTCCACCTTCGCGCGCCGGCACTTCAAACCCACGCAGGTCATCTCCTCCGACTTCTGCCGCGGCCTGGTGTCCGGCGACGAGAACGACCAGGCCGCCACGCCCGCGGCGTTCGACCTGCTGCACCACATCGTCGGCGTCCGCCTGGCCAGGGGGCTGTTCACCGTCGTGGACGCCACCAACGTCCAGTACCCCGCCCGCAAGAGCCTCATCGAGCTGGCCAGGAAGCACGACGTGCTGGCCGACGCCATCGTGCTGGACACGCCCGAGGAGGTGGCGATCGAGCGCAACGCCGCGCGTCCTGACCGCGACTTCGGCCCCGGCGTGGTGATCCGCCAGCGCAAGGAGCTGCGCCGCTCGCTGTCCAAGATCTCCGCCGACGGCTTCCGGCGGGTGCACGTGCTGCGCGGCCTGGAGGAGATCGACAACGCCGAGATCACCTACGAGAAGGCGTGGTCGGACCGGACCGAGCTGACCGGCCCGTTCGACATCATCGGCGACGTGCACGGCTGCCGCTCGGAGCTGGAGAGGCTGCTGGCCAAGCTGGGCTGGCAGGGCCTGACCCACCCCGAGGGCCGCACCGCCGTGTTCGTCGGCGACCTGGTCGACCGCGGGCCCGACACGCCGGGCGTGCTGCGCCTGGTCATGGACATGGTCGAGGCGGGCACCGCGCTCTGCGTGGCCGGCAACCACGAGCAGAAGCTCGTGCGCGCGCTGAACGGCCGCAAGGTCACCGTCGCCCACGGCCTGCGCGAGTCGCTGGACCAGCTCGCCGCCGGGCCGCCCGAGTTCGCCGAGCGGGCCCGGACGTTCATGGACGGCCTGCTCAGCCACTACCGCCTGGACGGCGGCCGGCTCGTCGTCGCGCACGCCGGGCTGAAGGAGTCCTACCACGGCCGCGCCTCCAAGCGCGTGCGCGCCTTCGCCCTGTACGGCGACACCACCGGCGAGACCGACGAGTACGGCCTGCCGGTCCGCTACCCGTGGGCCGACGAGTACCGCGGCCGGGCCATGGTCGTCTACGGCCACACGCCCACGGTCACCCCCGAGTGGGTCAACAACACGATCTGCCTGGACACCGGCTGCGTCTTCGGCGGCCACCTGACCGCGCTGCGCTACCCCGAGCGCGAGATCGTCCAGGTGCCGGCCGAGCAGGTCTGGTACGAGCCGACCAAGCCGCTCGGCGAGCCCGCCCGCGAGCCGGGCATGCTCGACGTCGGCGACGTGATCGGCACCCGGCACGTCGAGACCCGCTTCGGCGGCCGGGTCAAGGTGCTGGAGCAGAACGCGGCCGCCGCGCTGGAGGTGATGAGCCGGTTCGCGGTCGACCCGAGCTGGCTGGTCTACCTGCCGCCGACGATGGCGCCGCCGGAGACGTCCAGGCTCGACGGCTACCTGGAGCACCCGCACGAGGCGTTCGAGGAGTTCGCCGCGGCGGGGGTGAGCGAGGTCGTGTGCGAGGAGAAGCACATGGGCTCGCGCGCCGTCGCCGTGCTGGCCAGGACGCCCGAGGTCGCCGCGGCCCGGTTCGGCGTGGCCGACGGCAGCACGGGCGCGGTCTACACGCGTACCGGACGGCCGTTCTTCCGGGACATGACGCCGCTGGTCGAGGCGGTGCGCGCGGCCTGCGAGCCGCTGTGGGAGGAGCTGGGCTCCGACTGGGTCGTGCTCGACTGCGAGCTGCTGCCCTGGTCGGCCAAGGCGGGCGAGCTGATCAGGTCGCAGTACGCCTCCGTCGGCGCCGCCGCGCGGGCCGCGCTGCCCGAGGCCGTCACGGCTCTGGAAGCGGCGGCCGGACGCGGGCTGGATGTGGGTGGGTTGTTGACCCGCACCCGACGCCGCTCCGAGAACGCTGCCCTGTTCCGCGACGCCTATGCGCGCTACTGCTGGCCGGTCGACGGTCTCGACGGCATCAGGCTGGCGCCGTTCCAGATCCTGGCCTGCGAGGGACGGGCCACGGCGCTGCAGCCGCACGCCTGGCACCTGTCCACGCTGGCGCTGCTCGACTCGCCGCTGATCGCGCCGACCAGGAACGTGTCGGTCACGCTGGATTCGCCGGAGTCCAGGGCCGCGGCCACCGCGTGGTGGGAGGAGCTGACCGCCGCCGGGGGAGAGGGCATGGTGGTCAAGCCGGCCACGTACGTGCCCGGCCGGGTGCAGCCCGGCGTGAAGGTGCGCGGCCGGGAGTACCTGCGGATCATCTACGGGCCCGACTACACCGAGTCCCTCGACGTGCTGCGCCGCCGTTTCCTGGGCAAGAAGCGCTCGCTCGCGCTGCGCGAGTACGCCCTCGGCCTGGAGGCGCTGTCGCGCCTGGCGGTCGGCGAGGCGGGCTGGCGGGTGCACGAGCCGGTCTTCGCGGTGCTCGCCCTGGAGTCCGAGCCGGTGGACCCGCGCCTGTGACCCCGGCCCCCGTCCCCGTGCGGGAGCCTTTCCCGAGCAGGAGCCCAACCTCGCGAAGGAGAACGTGATGACCGCCGACCGTCACCGTCCCGGCTACGTCCGGCGTGCTCTCGGGCGCGCGCTGCTGCGGTACGCCGTGGCGGTGGTGGTGGCGGTCGTCGTGATCGCGGTCTTCTGGCTGACCCGGGCGTGACGTCCGGTTTGTGGCAAGGTTGGGTAAGCGCCGCGCTATACAGGTGATCTCCGGGTAGGTCCCCGATCACGGGGAAGGGACCTGTATGGCAACTCGGTACACCCATCAGGAGCATCTGGGCCACGTCGTCTTCATCACCGCGGCGGCGGCCATCGGCGGGTTCCTGTTCGGATACGACAGCTCGGTCATCAACGGCGCGGTCACCGGCATCCAGCGGCACTTCGACGTGGGAGCGGTCCAGATCGGCTTCGTCGTGGCCATCGCGCTGCTCGGGTCCGCGCTCGGGGCCTGGATCGGCGGCGGGCTGGCCGACCGGTGGGGGCGTACCAGGTCGATGCAGGTGGCCGCCGGCCTGTTCACCGTCAGCTCGATCGGGCAGATGTTGCCGTTCGCCATCTGGGACCTGGGGTTGTGGCGGGTCATCGCGGGCTTCGCGATCGGCATGGCGTCGGTGCTCGGTCCGGCCTACATCGCCGAGGTCGCGCCGCCCGCCTACCGGGGGCGGCTGGGCTCGTTCCAGCAGCTCGCCATCGTGCTCGGCATCGCGGTCTCGCAGCTCGTCAACTATCTGATCGCCGAGCTGGCCGGCGGCGACGTCAACAACCACCTGTGGGGGCTGCAGGCCTGGCAGTGGATGCTGGGCGCCTGCGCCGTCCCGGCCCTGCTCTACCTGCTGTTCGCCTCCACCATCCCCGAGTCGCCGCGCTACCTGATCATGTCGGGACGGTCGCGTAAGGCCCGCGAGGTGCTGGCCGAGGTCGAGGGCGACGACGTGGACCTCGACGCCCGGATCGCCGAGATCCAGCACGTGCTGCGGACCGAGCGCGTGCCGGGGCTGAAGGACCTGCGCGGCAGCGCGCTCGGCCTGCTGCCGATCGTCTGGGTGGGCGTCATCCTGTCGGCGTTCCAGCAGCTGGTCGGCATCAACGTGATCTTCTACTACTCGTCGGTGTTGTGGCAGTCGGTGGGCATCAACCAGAGCAACTCGCTGCTGATCAGCTTCTCCAGCTCGATCATCAACATCATCGGCACGTTCATCGCGATCGCGCTGGTCGACCGGATCGGGCGCAAGCCGCTGCTGCTCGTCGGCTCGGCCGGCATGGCGATCGCGCTGGGCACCGCGGCCTGGGCGTTCAGCGCGTCGCGGGAGGTCGGCGGCGTGGTCTCGCTGCCCAGCCCGCAGGGGCCGATCGCGCTCGTCGCGGCCAACGTGTTCGTGCTGTTCTTCGCCCTGTCGTGGGGCGTGGTGGTCTGGGTGCTGCTCGGCGAGATGTTCCCCAACCGCATCCGCGCCGCCGCGCTCGGCGTCGCCGCCGCGGCGCAGTGGATCGCCAACTGGCTGATCACGGTCTCGTTCCCGGCGCTGTCGGAGTGGAACCTGCCGCTCACCTACGCCATGTACGCCCTGTTCGCCGCGCTGTCCTTCTTCTTCGTCAGCAAATGGGTCAAGGAGACCAAGGGCCGCAAGCTGGAAGACATGGGCTGACCACGCCGCGGAGTGGGCTAATCTCCGGCACGTGCTTGTCGACGTGCTCGGTCCCGGCCTGAACGTGCTGTTCTGCGGCATCAACCCCGGCCTGATGTCGGAGGCCACCGGCCACCACTTCGCCCGGCCCGGCAACAGGTTCTGGCCCGCGCTGCACCTGTCCGGCTTCACGCCGCGCCTGCTGGCCCCGGCCGAGCAGCACCTGCTCCCCTCGTACGGGCTGGGCATCACGAACATCGTCCCCCGGGCCAGCGCCAAGGCGGCGGAGCTGACCAGGGACGAGCTCGTGGCGGGCGGCCGGCAGCTGGCGGAAAAGGTGGGCGAGCTGGGGCCGCAGGTGCTGGCCGTGCTCGGCATCTCGGCGTACCGGACGGCCTTCGCGCGGCCCAAGGCGGTCATCGGCCCCCAGCCCGAGCAGGTCGGCGGAGCCCGCGTGTGGGTGCTGCCGAACCCGAGCGGGCTCAACGCGCACTGGACCGTCGCCACGATCGCCGGGGAGATGGCCCGCCTGCGCGCCTCGCTGCGCCCGGGGCCGGAACCGACCGTCCCTGACCTGCGCTTGTAGCCGGTTCCAAGTCACGCACAAGCCTTGATCGCTAGATACGTACCCGGTTCGTTGTGTCTTCGCACTGGGGGGTCTGGTGGCAAGCCGGCGATTGTCGCGCGTGGTCTGCGCATTGGCGTTGTTAGTGGGTCTGGTCGCGGCCGTGCCGCCACCGGCCGTCGCGTCCGCGGCACCGGACGCCGAGACCGCGGCGCTGCTGTCCGCGGTCGAACGGTTCACGGTCGCGAGCGGCGGCCTGGCCACGCTCGGCCCGATGGGCGAGCAACTGCCGTTCGTCGGCCTGGTGCCCGGCGGCGAGGACGCCCTGGGCCTGAACGACCTGTTCCAGGTGGCCGTCCACGACAAGCTCAAGGGCCTCACCACCCTGGACGACCTCCAGGACGAGTACGAGCTGTCCGGCCCCCGCGCGGGAAAGCTCCTGGCCAAGGCGAGCACGCAGAACGGGATCAGGCGGCTCGACCTGACCCTGGAGGTCACCAGGACGGCGGCCGGCCGCCCGATCTCCGTCAGCAGCGCCCAGCCCAAGGTCTCGCTGACCACCTCGGGCGGCGTGGACGTCACGCTGAAGCTCACCGCCAAGCTGCCCTTCGCCTACGACCCGGCCACGAAGTCCGCCTGGCTGGCCAAGGACGCCGCCATGACCGTGCGGGCCGAGGGCAGGCTCGCCGCCGGGGCCAGGCCCACCGCCGCCTTCGGCATCCTCGGCGTCGACCTCTCGGCGGCCTCGACGCTCTCCGTCGACGCCGAGTTCGCCGCCACCGCCGCCGACCCGGACGGCAACGGCAGGCTGGACACCTCGGAACTGGGCTCGGAAAGCCTGTTCAGCTTCGCCCGCAAGGGCTCGGCCGCGGCCAGGCTGCAGGTCACCGCGCAGCCGTTCGCCGGCGCCCAGGTCGAGGGGGCCGCCGCGACCATCGACGCGAGCTGGCCCGACCTGGCCACCGGCGGGCCGGCCGTCAGCGTGACCCAGGCCGACCTGGACCGGCTCGGCCGCTTCCAGACGCTCACGCCCAAGGACCTGCTCGACGGCCTGACCCACCTGGCCAACGCCGTCACCGCCGCCCAGCGCGCCCGCTGGGACGGGCAGGGCGACCTCGACCTGCCGTTCATGCGCGGCTCGCTGGCCGACGCCGTGCAGGTGTCGGAGGCGATCCACGCCTTCGCCGCCGCCAGCGTGGACCGCAACACCGGCCGGCCCACCTTCACCTCGATCCAGGACCTGTTCGCCGCGCTGGGCAAGGCCCGCGGCCTGCCCGGCGGCGCGATCATCAAGGTGGCCGACGCCGGCTACGACGACGCCGCCAAGAAGATCGCCTTCACCGTCGTCGTGGACCGGACCGTCAACCAGGCCCCCGAGCCGCTCAACCCCGTGGGGCAGACCGTCAGCGGGACGGGCGCGGGCGTCACGTACGAGGCCAAGACGCTGCGGCACGCCGGGCAGAAGTGGACGCCGGGGCAGTTCGCCGGGCGCACGGTCACCGCCGGGACGTCCAGCGGCATCGTGGCCGGCAACACCGCCGACACCGTCACCCTCGCCGAGGAGGGCTGGCGCGGGGGCGTGCCCGCCGCGGGCGCGCCGTACCGGATCTCCGCGAACGACCCCATGATCGGGCAGATCGCCTTCGGCGACACCTTCAAGGCCGCCGCCGGGCTCGACCGCGCCAACGCGACCGCCGCGGTGGCGGGCGTCATGCGCGGCTACCACGCCTCGGCCACGGTCGTGCTCGACCTGAGCGACCCGGTGACGGGCCAGGGGTGCGCGCAGCGGCCGGACGGGCAGCAGAAGGCGTGCCCGTACAAGCACGTCAACGCCGACGGCAGCGCCACCGTGGTGAACGAGCTGCCCAGGGCCGCCGACCGGATCATGTTGCGGACCGGCCGCGACCTGTTCGGCGCCCGCGTGTCGGTGCTCTCCTCGGTCAACGTCAACGCCGTCGCCGGCTACCTGGGCGTCCAGATCACCGGCGACCTCACCATGGGCAGCAGGAACGGCGGCGAGCTGGTCAAGGTCGGGCTCAAGGACCTCGGCGACGTGCCGCTGACCCGGCTGTTCGAGCGGCTGGCCAGCAAGCCGGGCGACGTCCTGACCTCCCAGGTGGACGCGGTGGCCAAGGCCCGGCTCACGCTGGGCGTGCCGGGCCTGGCCGACTTCTTCGGCGGGAAGGTCACCGGCGAGGTGGAGATGCCGGACCTCGGCAAGCCCGCCACCGTCGATTTCCGCGGCTTCGACCAGATCGGGAAGGTCAAGGACTTCGCCTTCGACCCCGACAACCCGCAGGCGCTGTTCGGCGCGCTGATCAAGTCCCTGGGCGCGGTGGCCACGTACCTCGACGGCGTCAAGGGCGCCGGGCCGGTCAACGAGGCGATGACGGCGAAGCTGCCGCTGCTCGGCCGCTCGCTGTCCGACCTGGTGGCCGCGGAGGAGACGGGCTCGGGCCCCGGCGTCGTCTACGGCGACGGCGCCTGCGGCAACGAGAACGCCTACGTCACCGACCCCAGGCGCACGTTCACCCAGGCGCACGTCGGCCGCCGCGTCGCCGTCGGCACTCGGGTGCTGACCGTCGCGACCGCGTGCGGCGAGCACACGTTGTCCTTCGCCGAGAAGTTCGGCCAGGCCGTGCCCGAGGCGGGCGCCGCCTACGCGCTGCGCTCGCCGCTGCGGGACGCGATCGACCGCCTGACCGCCGCGCCGCCGGACACCGTCCAGGCGCTGGTCGCCGAGCTGAACAAGGCGCTGGGCGGCCAGGTGCGCATCGGCTACGAGGACGGCGCCCTGCGGCTGTCGCTGGCCTACGACAAGAAGGCGGCCGTGCAGGAGCCGCTGCGCTTCGCCTTCGGCGACAGCAGCCTGGTCGCCGCCAAGGGCTCGGCCACGCTGGACGCCGCCGTCGAGGGCGAGGTGCGCCTCGGCCTGCGCGTGGCGCTCAAGCGCGGCTTCGACCCGGCCCGCGACCTGCTCGTCGAGACCGACTCCGGCCTCGACCTCCAGGCGAAGGCGCAGCTCGACGGCACCGTCCAGGCCGACGTCGGCCCGCTGCCGCTGGCGCTCGGCAAGGAGGGCGACGACCCGCTGCAGGCCAGGCTCGGTTACGGCATGACCCTGCGCTACGGCGGCGAGGCCCAGGACGCGGTGACCCCCGCCGCGTTCTTCTCCGGGCTCGACCTGGCGCTGAACGAGACGAGCGAGCCGGTCGCCTGCGACCGCGACCCGCACCGCGACGACACCGACCTGGCGCTGTGCGCCGTCCTGCCCGCCTACCTCAACGGCGCGCCGCTCACCGCGGACGGGAAGCACGCGCTCGTGCTGCGGCTGCCCAGGTCCGCCCCGCTGGCCGAGATGTTCGACCTGACGAAGAAGCTGCCCGGCGACGTGAACCGGCTGGAGCTGCCCTCCTTCGACTTCTCGACCCTGCCTCCCGGCCTGGAGCTGGACTGGACCAACCTGGGCGACGGCATCGACCGCTACCTCACCGCCCTGGAGACCGGCATGCGCATGGCCTCCGGCAAGGGCCGGCTGCCCATGGTCGGCGCCGACCTCCAGCAGGGGGCCGACTTCGTCGGCGCCAAGCGCCAGGAGATCAAGGCCGCCCTGGCCAAGCTGCCGAACGGCGGCAAGGTGCCCACCGGCGGCGACCTGCGCAAGTGGTACAACGACGAGCTCGCGCCCAAGGTCGGGCCGGGCGTGCAGCCGGTGATCACCTGCGTGCAGGCGCCCGTCCCCGACCCCGCCAAGCCCGAGGCCTGCGACGCGGCCAAGGGCACCGAGCTGACCGGCATCGCGTTCAAGGTCAGCGTCGGCAAGGGCGACGTCGATCCCGAACAGGGCTGCGTCAAGGACTGCCTGGGCGTGGAGCGGCCGCTCGACGTCGGCGTGCCCGGCCTCGCGCTGAAGCAGGGCAAGGGCAAGGGCGTACGGGCCGAGCTCGGCTGGCACGCCGAGGTCATGGTGGGCCTGGACCGGACCAGCGGCTTCTACGTCGACGCCGGCGAGGCCAACCGGCCGCGGGCGACCGTCGGCGTGAACGTCTCGCTGCCCGACGAGATCAACGCCAGGCTGGCGATCCTCGACGTCACGCTCAAGAACCGCGAGCAGAACGCCCCCGACCTGTTCGCGGGCGCCTTCACCATCGGCTTCAAGCCGGTCGGCCGGATCGGCCTGGACCAGCTCGCCGACGCCGGCAGCCTGGTGGAGACGTCGCTGAACGCCAAGGTCGCCGTGGACTGGCGCTTCAAGGTGACGGCCGGCTCGGCCATGTTCCCCGGCCTGTACGGCGACTTCGACCTGGACTGGGACCTCACCAAGGGCGGCTCGCCCGATCCGGCGAACCTGAACATCGCCTTCAACAACGTGAACCTGGAGGCCGGCGACTTCTTCCGGAGCGTGCTCGGCCCGGTGGTGACCCAGGTCAAGAAGGTCACCGACCCGGTCAAACCGGTGATCGACCAGCTCTACGCGCCCATCCCCGTGCTGTCGGACCTGAGCAGGGCCGCGGGCGGCGGCGAGGTGAACCTGATGACGATCGCCAAGAAGTACAACACGGTCGCGGGCGGCGGCACGACCAAGTTCATCGAGCGGATGATCGAGGTCGGCAGGCTGGTCACGTCGCTGCCCGACTGCCAGGGAGAGCTGCGCATCCCGATCGGCAGCTTCACCGTGGCCGGTGACCGCGCGCTGAACACCGAGAACTCGCCCGACGTCGCCGACTCGCTGATCAAGGACGTGGCGCCCGCCACGGACGACCTGTTCGCCGCGCTCGACCAGGGCGCCAGGTCGTGCGGGAAGGGCAGGACCGCCGCCGCCGACGCGCAGGGGCCGATGGAGCACTCCGCGAAGGCGGGCTTCAGCTTCCCCGTGCTGCAGAACGCCGGACGGTCGATCTTCAGCCTGCTGATGGGCAAGGACGTGGAGCTGGTCGCGTTCGACTCCGGGCCGCTGCGCCTCGGCTTCTCCTACAGCCAGTCCTTCGGCCCGGTCTGGTCGCCGCCGCCGATCATGGTGGTCATCTCCGGCACGGCCGGGGTCGAGGCCCAGATCAGGGCGGGCTTCGACACCTACGGCATCCGCAAGGCGATCGAGCAGGGCAAGGTCGACCTCCAGGTCCTCGACAGCCTTTACCTGAAGACCACCGACGACCAGGGCAGACCGCTGCCGGCGATCTCCCTGACCGGGCGGCTGGAGGCGGGCGCGGCGGTCGACGTGGTGCTGGTCAAGGCGGGCGTGAGCGGCGGCATCTTCCTCACCGTCGCCATGAACTGGCTCGACCCCACCAACGACGGCAAGTTCAGGTTCTTCGAGTTCGCCGACGTCCTGCTGCGCAACCCGCTGTGCCTGTTCTCCCTGGACGGTGAGCTGAAGGTCTACCTGAAGGCGTGGGTCGAGGTGGGCATCTCGATCTTCAAGAAGCGGTTCGACTGGACCATCGTCGAGGCCAAGCTGCTCGACTTCTCCGTCCGGCCCAAGTGCGACGAGGACCCGCCGAAGCTCGCGACCGAGGCGGGCGACGCCCTGGTGCTGCACGTCGGCGCGATGCGCAAGGCCAGAGGCGGCAGCACCGCCAAGCCGGGCGACGACGCCGAGCAGTGGACCGTCAGCCAGCTCCCCGGCGACGAGGGCTTCGTGGTCAGCGCGCTGGGCGTGCGCGAGGAGCACCGCGCGTCCGGCCTGACGCGGGTGCTGGCCGACGGCCGGGGCGCGAAGGGCGCGCTGCGGCTGGTCTTCCAGGGGTACGGCGACGACACCGCCGGAGCTCACCCGTTCGACCGGACGGTGGTGGCCTTCGGCGGCGAAGGCGACGACCTGATCCTGGCCGGCGCCGGCCGCAACGTGATCGACGGCGGCAAGGGCGACGACCAGATCACCAGCGGCGACCAGTACGACGGGCCCGCCGCGATCGTGGCCGGCGGCCCCGGCGACGACTACGTCACCATGGGCGGCGCGGGCGGCTGGGTGGCCGGCGACGGCCGCCTGACCCCCGCCACCCGCAAGGTCGGCGACGTCGATGTGGCCGACTGGACCGGCGACGACCTGCCCGGCGCGCCGGACGACGGCCCGGCCGACGGCGGCGACCGCATCGCGGCCGGTCTCGGCGCGAACCGGCTGTACGGCAACGGCGGGAACGACACCATCGCCGTCGCCTCCGACAGTCCGCTGGCCGCCACCGACCCCTCGCCGCGGTTCCGCGCGCAGCCGAGCCTGCTGGTCGGCGGCCCCGGCGCCGACACCCTGACCGGCGGCTCGGCGGCCGACGAGATCTACACCGGGCCGCGCGAGAAGATCGGCCGCGACGAGGCGGGACCCGCCGACTCCGGGCCGAACTACGTCGACACCGGCGCGGGCGCCGACAAGGTGTACGGCGGTCAGGGCGTGGACCTGGTCGCCGGCCACTCGGCCCCCGGCGAGGCCGTGCAGATCATCGGCGGTGGCGGGGACGACGTGCTCGCGGGCGGCCACGGCAAGGACGACATCTCCGGCGGCCCCGGCGACGACTGGGTGATCGCCGAGCCGTCCGACGTCGGCGAGGCCCAGGGCCGCGACGACTTCGGCCCGGCCAGGCAGGTGCGTCACCTGCCGCTGCCCGCGGGCGTCCAGCCCTCGGCCAAGGAGCTGTCCGGCGGCGACGGGAACGACCACGTCGTCGGCGGCGACGGCGGCGCGACCGTCTTCGGCGACCGCCGGCGGGACGAGCCGTGCGAGGAGCACGACGGCGCCGCCGACGGCCGGGACCTGATCATCGGCGGCGCGGGCAAGGAGACCGTGTCGGCCGGCGGCGGCGCCGACCGGGTCGAGGCCGGCGGCGGCCAGGACGTGGTCTGCGGCGAACGCGGCGACGACCGCCTGTCCGGCGGCTCGGGCGACGACCGGGTCTCGGGCGGCTCGGGCGACGACACGGCGCTCGGCGACGACGGCGCCGACGAGGTGACCGGCGGCTCCGGCGACGACACCCTGTACGGCGGCGCGCACGACGACACCGTCGTGGGCGAGTCCGGGCAGGACCGCGCGTTCGGCGGCGACGGCGACGACCTGGTCATCGGCGGCACCCGTACGGCGGGCAAGGACGACAAGGGCGACTTCCTGTACGGCGACGCCGGGGCGGACCAGCTGATCGGCGACAACGGCGACGCCGACGGCCCGTTCGACCTCGACGGCACCCCGGAGGAGGCCGGCGGCCCGGACGTGATCCACGGCGGCGACGGCGCCGACCGGGCGCACGGCGGGATCGGCGCCGACGAGGTGCACGGCGACGCGGGCGACGACCACCTGGAGGGCGGCGTCGGCGGCGACGAGGTGTACGGCGAGGCGGGCGAGGACGAACTGGTGGGCGGCGCTTCGGGCGCGTACCCGGACGGCGGCGACACGCTGCTGGGCGGCGACGGCCCGGACGTGATCGCCGCCGACAACGCCACCCTGACCTCCACCAAGGCAGGCACGTCAGCCAAGGAAGGCCCGTCAACCACGGAGAGCCCGTCAACCACGGAAGGCCCGTCGGCGACGGAAAGCCCGTCGGCCAAGGAGGGCACATCCGCGACGGAAAGCCCGTCGGCCAAGGAAGACACGTCGGCCGCGGAAGGCCCGTCGGCGACCTCGGTCGCCGTGCGGACGGGGCAGACGGCCGCGCACCAGGTGAAGCTGCTCGCGGGCGGCTCCGGCCCGGACGTGGCCGACGGCGGCGCGGGCAACGACGCGATCTTCGGCCAGGGCGGCCCCGACCGGCTGCGCGGCCAGGAGGGCGACGACTACGCCGAGGGCGGCGCGGGCGTGGACTGGGTCGAGGGCGACCAGGGCGACGACGACCTGGTCGGCGGCAGCCACACCACGATCGACGACGCCGCCGACGCGCTCCACGGCGGCCCCGGCGACGACGTCGTGGCCGGTGACAACGCCGTGGTGACGCTGACCGGCACCCCGGCCAGGGCCACCGTCCGCATCGGCTCGGCGGGCGCCCCGATGACCCCGCGCGCGGTCACCCTCCTGAGCGACGGCTCGGGTGGGGATCGCATATCGGGTGGGGCAGGGGTGGACGTGCTGTGGGGGCAGGGCGGCGACGACCAGATGTCCGGCGGCGGCCACGGCGACTACGCCGAGGGCGGTGACGGCAAGGACCAGATCCGCGGCGACCTGCCGCTGACGGCCGAGTCCGCCCACACCACCACGCAACCGCTCGCCGACCCCGGCTGGAGGGGCGACGCCAGTGGCCCCGCCGACCTGGAGGGCGACGGCGCCCCTGGTCAGGACGACCTGATCGGCGGCTCGGCCAAGCAGGCCGCCCCCGACGCGGCCGACGCGATCGAGGGCAACGGCGGCGCCGACGTCCTGCTCGGTGACAACGGCTCGCTCGTCCGCACCGTGACGGGCAATGCCGAGAAGGTCTACACCGAGCGTTACCCGGCGGGCCAGGCGCCCGCGGACGCGACCCGCGTACGCAGCCACGACCCGGCCCTGCCGGGCGACTCGACCCGGTTCTGCACCCAGGCCCAGGCCACCTGCGAGCCTGCCGGCTCCTACGGCGCCGACCACCTGTACGGCGACGACGGCGACGACGCGCTGTGGGGCCAGGACGGCGACGACACCCTGCACGGCGGCCAGGGCGACGACGACCTGTTCGGCGAGCTGGGCGACGACGACCTGTCCGGCGGCGCGGGCGAGGACGCCATGCTCGGCGACCGCGGCGGCGTGCTGAACGAGCGCATCGACGCCTCCGACGCCCAGCGGCTCGGCTTCACCGTCAGCCTCAACGCCCCGCCGAAGGAGACCTACAAGGGCTTCCAGGCCGGCACCTACGACCGCCGCACCGACCTGCTGCACGACACCGACGGCGACACCTGGACGGCCGCCGCCATGCCGCACGACGGCTTCGCCAAGGGCGGCGCGGACCGCATGCGCGGCGGCCCCGGACGCGACAGCATGCACGGCGGCGCCGGCGACGACCTGGTCAACGGCGACAGCGGCGGCGACGAGGTGTTCGGCGGCGACGGCGACGACCTGCTGTGGGGTGGAAAGGGCTGCGACCCGGCCCTGGACGCGGCCACCGCGGACTGCCTGTCGGGCGGCGTGTTCGACCCGGCCGCCCGCGGCGCCGGCGACCGCTTCGTCGACCACGTCTTCGGCGGGGCCGGCGCGGACCTGCTCGACTACAACCCGCGCGGCTCCTACCCCGGCTCGTGCGCCCCCGGCAAGATGCCGGAAGGCGAGCTGACCACGGTGGTGGATCCGTGCGCGTGGTTCCGCATGACCGACAAGGACAACGCCGCCACCGCCGACGACCAGCACCACCAGGGCGTGGACTGGCAGTACGGCGGCGCGGACCGCGACGTCCTGCAGGGCGACCGCACGGCCAACGGGCCCAACCCCGGCGACAAGATGATCGACTGGAACGGCGGCTTCAACCTCTACACCCACTGCGGCCCGGCCAACGGCGGACACAACATCGTCCGCCAGCACTCCCCGGCGATGCTCGACTTCCTGGCCAAGGTGGCCTGGGGCGCGGGTGCGGGCCGCAGCGCGGGCGACCCGTCGGGGTCGCGGGAGGTGGCCGTCCCGGCCTCGGGCGACAGCGGTTCGCCCTATCCCACCTCACCTGGCCACTTCGACTCGCCCGTGGCCTGCGCGGGCTGATCAGGAGACATGCCGATGTCACGCCGACTGATGGCGACCACCTTGGCGGGGCTGCTGGCGGCCGTGGGACTCACCACGGCCCCGGCCCAGGCCGCCGCCCCGGGACAGCCGTCCTGCGTCCCGGGGGACTGTTTCACCGTCAATGTCTCGCTCGACCGTGCCCCCGCCGTGGGGCAGAGCGCGAAGCTCACCGTCGAGGTGACCCCGAAGCAGGACATATCCGACGCGACCACGATCATCGAGCTGCCGGACACCCTGAAGTGGGCGACCCCGCCCGCCGGGCTCGACCGCGCCGCCGCGACGATCGGCCGCAGCCCGGTGGACCGGGCGACCCGGACCTGGCGGGCCCGCGCGGGCCGGACGGTCCGGTACGAGGGCGTCGTCACGGCGGTCAGGCCCGGGCCCGCCTCCGTACGCGTCCAGGCCCGCGACGGGCGTCCGGGGCCCTCGTCCGACGGGCTCGCCTACGTCACCGTGGGCGAGCGGTCGTCGGTGTTCGGCATGCCGCGCGAGGGCCGCGGGCGCCGTACGGACAGGACCGCGAGGGCGGTGGCGGCCTTCGACACGTGCGTGCAGGGGCGCGTCACCTACCTCAGGACGGACGGAACCATCGGCGGCGTGCCCATGGCCGAGGTGGACGCGTTCGACACCGACACGAACGGCCGGCAAAGCCTCGGCTGGGCCGAGACCGACGCCACCGGCGGCTACCAGCTGTGCTTCCCGGGCACCGAGGAGGACGGCACGGGCCAGGACGTCAACATCGAGGTCAGCCCGATCAGCAATTACTGGTCCGTGCGCTTCTCGGAGAAGTCCGGCGACGTCTACACCGACGCCGGTCCGGTCACTCAGGACGTCCCTCCCGGCACGTCGGCCACCGTCATCGACTACCGCAGCGCGGCCGGCGACCCGATGGAGGGGGCGTTCCGCCTGCACTCGGCCGCCTACGACACGTGGAAGGCCTACACCGGCTGGCTGAACGACCCGGCCGACGACTGCTGGAAGCCGGGCGAGGCGAACTGCCAGTCCGTGATGCTGATCTGGCGGCCGGACAAGGTCCTGCACACGTCGTACTACTGCTGGGGCGGCAACGGGAAGGAATGCCTGGACCGGTTCCAGATCAACCTGGACGCCTCGGAGCACCTGGAGAAGATGACCGTCCCCCACGAGCTGGGGCACTTCATCATGGACTACACCTACGGCGCCATGCCGTCGGTCGCCGGCGGGTGCGGAGAGCACTACATGAAGAGGCCGATGATCAGCCCGGTCTGCGCGTGGAAGGAAGGCTGGGCCGACTGGATCGCCGTCCAGACCTACGACGACACGCACTACCGGTGGCCCACGTCGGCGATCGACCTGGAGAGCCCGCGCTGGTTCAGCGAGGGCTGGCCGACCGGCGCGGAGGCGGTCAAGACCGAGGGCCGCGTCGCCGGCGTGCTCCTCGACCTGGCCGACTCCGGGACGCGCGACGAGAAGTACTGGGACATCGGCGGCATCGGTCCTGAGGGCGTCGTGGCCCATTTCAGGAAGCTGGCCGCCCAGGACCTCGCCCACTTCCTGACCGCGTTCGGCGCCCAGCACTACGACCTGACCGAAGGGGCGATGTTCCAGAACGCCATCAGCGCCGACTTCGTGGAGAACCTGACCGACCGGACCCCGGTGCGCCGGCCCGCCAACGTCCCGCTCCAGACCGCCTTCATGACCACCCCGGACAGGTGGCACGTGATCGCCGCCGTCACCGGACCGGACGGCGCGGACGTGGACCTGGCCACGACGCCCAACGCCGGCGGCGACGCCGTCAGGAGCGCCGACTGGACCGCCACCAGCGCGGACTTCGTCGCCGTGCAGCCCAGCCCCGCCACCCGCAACTGGTTCGTCAACTCGGTCAGCTCCGACGCCGACTACGAGGAGTACGCGATGGAGGTGACCGAGGCGCCCGCGGGCAACCTGGAGGCCGGGACGCCGCAGGAGTTCCCCATCGCCGCCGGCCGGCTGGCCGAGGTGCGCACGACGTGGATCGAGAAGGGCGTGCCCGCCACGCTCACGGTCGTGCCGCGCAACGGGCAGGACGTCGACCTGTTCGTGATGGCGCCCGACCCCGCCGTGTGGGGCCTGCCGCGTTCCGCCGCCCGCAAGTCCGCGAGCGGCGGCCCGAACAAGATGGAACGCCTGACCATCAGCGATCCGAAGGTGACCGGGCTGTACGCGGTCATCGTGGTCAGGAAGGCCGGCGACGGGAACGTCCTGCTGACCCGCGTCTGACCCGCGTCTGACCCGTGGGTGCCCCGCGCGGCGCGGGGCACCCGCCGAGGGCTACCTGGCCGCGAAGTCCTGCGTCCAGTGGACGGGGCCCTGGCCCTTCCTGGCCGCGCCCACGCCGATCACCGTGTACCGGCAGTTCATGATGTTGGCCCGGTGGCCCGAGCTGTTCATCCAGGAGTTCATCACGGCGGCCGGGGTGGCCTGGCCCTTGGCGATGTTCTCGGCGAAGGCGGTCCCGCCGGCGAAGCCGGCCGCCCTGATGCGGTCCATGAAGCTGCGGCCGTCCTGCGAGGTGTGGTCGAAGTAGCCCTTGGCGGCCATGTCGGCGGAGTGGCCGTACGCCGCGGCGCGCAGCTGGGCGTCGTGCTTGAGCGGGCGGCAGCCGCCCTTGGCGCGCTCGGCGTTGACCAGGCGCAGGACCTCGTTCTCCTCGGCGGTGCCCACCGTGCCGGCGGGGCCGGTCGCGGTCGGCTGGGGAGCCGGGGTGCCGGTGGCCGTCGGGGCGCCCGTCGGGGTGGGCTTGGGGGGCGCCGTGGGCGTCGGGGCCGGGGCGCAGGTCAGCCGGACCGCCCTGGACGTGGCGCCGCGGCCCCGGTGGTCGGTGGCGACCGCGTAGTAGACGCCGGGCGCGCAGGGGAGGGTGAGCGCGACGCTGCCGGACCGGGTGGCGCCGCTCTTGACGACGGGGTCGGCGCCCGGGACGGCGCGCTTGAGCCGCACGCGCAGCAGCGCGTCCGTACGGCAGCCCTGACGGGCGGCGGAGGAGACGATCTGAGCGGTGTCGTTGACGCGAGGCGTGGCCACGGTGACCCGGCAGCGGCCGGCGGCCTCGCCGCCGGCCGCGGCTGCCGTCGCGGCGTGCGCCGGGGTCGGCGTGCCGAGTGCAGCCAGGCTCACCAGGCCGGCGAGTACCCCTAGGGGTCTGCGCATGGGGGCTTCCTCCAGTTGCGATGGACGCTGGATCGCACCGCATTCTGGTAGGACCGCAACCCCCGTGTCACGAAATTTGCGAAATTCCCTTGATGTCCGGGTAAACCAAAGTGTCAGTAGATGCGTCGTGGCCCGTTCCAGCCGCGGGCCGGAATCCCGGGCGCGCTCAGACCCGGAACTCCTCCGTCCGGTGGGCGTACGGGGGCACCGCGGCCCGCATCTCGTCGGTGACCGACGGCGGCGGCAGCGGCACGATCTCCCGCCGGTGGAAGTCGCGCACGTCCTCGCCCTCGGCGAACAGCTGCCGGACCGCCCGCAGGCAGGGGCCGATCACGCCGGGATCGGTGATGCGGCGGCCGCCGCGGCCGCCGCCGTGCTCGTCGTAGAGGACCTCGTACATCAGGTCGGGGGAGAAGATCACCAGCTCGGGCACCGGTTCGAGGGCGGCCACGCGCGCCGCGGGCACCACCCGGCAGGGGGAGCCCGCCCTGGCCCGCATGTCCAGCAGGTGCATCTCCCATTGCAGATACGCGCTGACGGGGAACTCCACCACGCGCACCCGGCGCACCGGCATCCGGTGGCGGAAGTAGCCGGCCACCAGCGGCGCCATCTGCTCGGCCAGCGAGAGCGAGCCGGCCCAGTCGCCGTCCATCATGGCCCGCCAGCTCGCCACGTCCGGCTCGTAGAAGCTCTGGGCGCGCTCCAGCTTCCACAGCGGGACGACGCAGCCCGCGTGGTCGCGCTCGAAGGCCGCCAGGTAGCCGGGCGCGTCCAGGACGAGTGCGTCGGCGCCGCCCACCGCGGCGAACGGATTCGTGAGGGCCGCCACGGAACCCGGCTCGGTCATACGACGCCCCTTCGTTCGGTCAGATCCGCCCGCCAGATCATGAAATGTCAGTTGATTCTGGTCAAGGCCCAACGTCACGAAGGGACGCGAAGGTCACCCGCGGTAGTGAAAGCGGCGGTGCACCAGGTTGAACACGGTGGCCACCAGGAAGACCGCCAGCAGGATCTTGAAGAGGCCGAACCCGAAGACCAGCCCCAGCACCCCGAAGACGATCAGGAAGGGCAGCAGCGGGGCGGGACCGCGGTGGCCGCGCCAGTGACGGCGGGAATGGTCGTGCCACGGACGGCCGGCCTGCGCGTGGCGCATGGTCTGCATCTGGTGGCGGTGCGCCCTCATCGCCTGGCGCCAGGCGTCCCGGTCGAACTGGGGCATCTGCTGAGGGTGGGCGTAGGAGGGGGACGAGCCGGGCAGGTCGGCCGTCACCTGGGACAGGTCGCGGACCGTCTTGGCGGCCAGCGCCCGGTCGAGGCGTTCGTCGAGCTCTTCGTGGGTCAGGCGGCCCTGGGCGAAGTGCTCGCGCAGGGCCGCCATCGTCTGCTCGCGCTCGGCGTCGCCGATGCGGAGATCGTTGTGGTCCATGTCTGGTTCCTCGCTCTCCCCGAACCGGCCTGTCGCTGCGGAGCCGGTCACCTGGTTACTCCTCGCCCGGTTCGCCGTCGGCCAGGATCTGGTAGAGCTTGCGCCGGGTCTCAACCAGAGTCTTACGCGCTTCGCGGATTTGTGCGTCGTTTCCGGTCTGGAGAACCTGCATCATGGCGAATGCCGACTGTCGGGCGATGTGCCAGAGATCGGCGGTGTTGTCGTCGATGTCCGGACGCATCTCGTCCCAGGGGGCGCGGACCTCGTCGGTGTGCGCGTCGATGTAGGCGCGGCCCTCGTCGGTGAGGCGGAAGGTCTTGCGGCCCTCGTTCTCCTCGGCGATCACCAGGCCCTCGTCGGTGAGCTGCTGCAACGCCGGGTAGACGGCGCCGGGGCTGGGCTTCCAGCCGCCCTCGCTGCGCTCGGCGATCTCCTGGATGATCTGGTAGCCGTTGCGCGGCTCCTCGGCCAGCAGGGCCAGGATCGCGGCGCGGACGTCGCCCCGCTTGGCCTTACGGCCCCGGCCGCCGCCCCAGCCGTGGTGCCCGCCCCAGGGCCCGCCCTGGCCGAAGGGGCCGCCGCGGCCGAAGTCGAACGGGAACGGTCCGCCCGGCCCGCCGCGCCGGCCGCGTTGCCGGCGCTCGCCCGGCCCGCCGCCGCCCCGGTGATGGTGGTGATGGCCGCCCATCTGCTCGAAGGCGTCGGCGATGGCCCTCAGCTTCTCGCGGGCCGCGCGCAGGTTCTCCCGAGGGCCGAACCACTGGTCGCCCGCTGCGTGTGCGTAAGTCATGTTCTTACTCCCTATATCGCGATCTGTTCTCGATGCGTCAAAGATATATCGCTACTGTTTCGTTGGCAAGGCAGGGCGCAGAGTGAGCCAGATCACGAAAAAGTTGCGGAATTGGGGAACAGTCTTGGGATGTCCGCCGTTGAACAGAGCAGACGAGGTCGTTCCGCGTCGGCAGGGCTGGGGGGTGCTGTCGCCGCGGAGACGACCTCGTCTGCGTTTGCGGGTGTTTTCGGGCGGACCGTTCCAGCGTCAGCAGAACCTGGCGGCCGGGATCTCCGCGTAAAGCGGCTCTTTGCAATACAGTCCCGATCATGATGGGGCACACGCACGCGATGACCGGGGCGATCGCGTGGCTGGCGCTGGCGCCGCCGCTCGCCGCACTGCCGCTGCTGAACGAGAGCTCCCGGTTCATCGAGACCGGCATCATGGCCGGCGCGCTCGGCCCGGCCGAGCTGATCGCCGGCGCCCTGGTCTGCGCGGGGGCGGCCATGCTGCCCGACCTCGACCATCCCAGCGCGACCATCGCCCAGACCTTCGGCCCGGTCACCTGGCTGCTCAGCAAGTTCGTGTCCTGGATCAGCGGCGGCCACCGCGGCATGACGCACTCGCTGGCCTTCGCGGCGGCGCTCGGGTTCGGCGTCCACTGGCTGGTCAACTCCTATCCGATCGCCCGTGACATCACGGTCGTGCTGATGATCGGGCTGGCCCTGCGGGCGATCGGCATCGGCATCCCGGGCAACAAGGCCGGGTCGATCATGATCAACATCGGCATGACGGCCGGGCTCTACGCCGTGTTCCTCTCGCTGAACGTCGGCTACGCCTGGCTCGGGCTGGCCGTGGGGGTCGGCTGCCTGATCCACGTCGTCGGCGACTGCATGACGGAACGGGGCTGCCCGGTGCTGTGGCCGCTCGGCGCCAAGTTCGTGCTGCCGTGGAAGATCGGCATCAAGACCGGCAAGAAGTTCGAGCAGAAGATCCTCGCGCCGATCCTCTCCGTCGCCATCATCGGCCTGCTCTTCTGGCGGCTCGCCCCGCTTTAACTTGATGTCGAGATACCGTAGTAATATCTTGACGTCGAGACATCCGCCGCGAGCCCCGCAGGTTAGGTTCACCTAACGTACGTGTCGTTCCGTGGGTGCGGCAGGATTCAACTGAGCAATTGTCTGATGGAGGAGGCGAATCACCGTGTCCGCGAACAGCTTCGGCAGCCGTGACACGCTACGCGTCGGCGACGCGTCGTACGAGATTTTCCGGCTTGACGCCGTCGAGGGCGCCGCACGCCTCCCGTACAGCCTGAAGATCCTGCTGGAGAACCTCCTCCGCACCGAGGACGGCGCCAACATCACCGCCGACCACATCCGGGCGCTCGGCGGCTGGGACCCGGCCGCGACGCCCAGCGTGGAGATCCAGTTCACCCCGGCCCGCGTCATCATGCAGGACTTCACCGGCGTCCCCTGCGTGGTCGACCTGGCCACCATGCGCGAGGCCGTGCGCGACCTGGGCGGCGACGCCGCCAGGATCAACCCGCTGGCGCCCGCCGAGATGGTCATCGACCACTCCGTCATCGTCGACTACTTCGGCCACCCCGACGCCTTCCAGCGCAACGTCGAGCGCGAGTACGAGCGCAACCGCGAGCGCTACCAGTTCCTGCGCTGGGGCCAGACGGCCTTCGACGAGTTCAAGGTCGTGCCGCCCGGCACCGGCATCGTCCACCAGGTCAACATCGAGCACCTGGCCCGCGTCGTCATGATCCGCGACGGCAAGGCCTACCCCGACACCTGCGTCGGCACCGACTCCCACACCACGATGGAGAACGGCATCGGCGTGCTCGGTTGGGGCGTCGGCGGCATCGAGGCCGAGGCCGCCATGCTCGGCCAGCCGATCTCCATGCTGATCCCGCGCGTGGTCGGCTTCAAGCTCAGCGGCAAGCTGCCCGCCGGCGCCACCGCCACCGACCTGGTCCTGACGATCACCGAGATCCTGCGCAAGCACGGCGTGGTCGGCAAGTTCGTCGAGTTCTACGGCGAGGGCGTCTCCTCCGTACCGCTGGCCGACCGGGCCACGATCGGCAACATGAGCCCCGAGTTCGGCTCCACCTGCGCCATCTTCCCGATCGACGGCCAGACCGTCGAATACCTGCGCCTGACCGGCCGCTCCGAGGAGCAGGTCGCGCTGGTCGAGGCGTACGCCAAGGCCCAGGGCCTCTGGCTCGACCCGCAGGGCCCCGAGCCGGTCTTCTCCGAGTACATCGAGCTCGACCTCGGCACGGTCGTCCCGTCGATCGCCGGCCCCAAGCGTCCTCAGGACCGCATCGAGCTGTCGGCGGCCAAGGACGCCTGGCGCCGCGACGTCCAGAACTACGTGGCCGACGGCGTCGACGAGGAGGGCGAGGAGTCCTTCCCGGCCTCCGACGCGCCCGCCTCCAACGCCCGCGCCGACGGCGGCCGGCCGCACAAGCCGGTCCCGGTCACGCTGGCCGACGGCACGTCGTTCGAGATCGACCACGGCATCGTGTCGATCGCCGCGATCACCTCGTGCACCAACACCTCCAACCCGTACGTCATGCTCGGCGCGGCGCTGCTGGCCCGCAACGCCGTCGAGAAGGGCCTGACCCGCAAGCCGTGGGTCAAGACCTCGCTGGCCCCGGGTTCGCAGGTCGTCACCGGCTACTTCGAGCGCTCCGGGCTGCAGCCGTACCTCGACAAGATCGGCTTCAACCTGGTCGGCTACGGCTGCACCACCTGCATCGGCAACTCGGGCCCGCTGCCCACCGAGATCTCCGACGCCATCCAGGCCAACGACCTCGCGGTCACCGCGGTCCTGTCCGGCAACCGGAACTTCGAGGGTCGCATCAACCCCGACGTCAAGATGAACTACCTGGCCTCGCCGCCGCTCGTGGTGGCGTACGCGCTGGCCGGCACGATGGACATCGACCTCGACAACGAGCCGCTCGGCCTCGGCTCCGACGGGCAGCCGGTGTTCCTGCGCGACGTCTGGCCCGCGCCGGAGGAGATCGCCTCGGTGGTCCACTCCTCGATCGGCCGCGACATGTTCGAGCGCGACTACGCCGACGTGTTCAAGGGCGACGACCACTGGCGGTCGCTGCCGATCCCGACCGGCGACACCTTCGAGTGGGACCCGTCCTCCACGTACGTGCGCAAGGCGCCCTACTTCGAGGGCATGCCGGAGAAGCCGGAGCCGGTGACCGACATCTCGGGCGCCCGGGTGCTGGTCAAGGTCGGCGACTCGGTCACCACCGACCACATCTCCCCGGCCGGCTCGATCAAGGTCGGCACCCCCGCGGCCCAGTACCTCCAGGCCAACGGCGTCGAGGTGCGCGACTTCAACTCCTACGGCTCGCGGCGCGGCAACCACGAGGTGATGATCCGCGGCACGTTCGCCAACATCCGCCTGCGCAACCAGATCGCGCCGGGCACCGAGGGCGGCTACACCCGCGACTTCACCCAGCCCGACGGCCCGGTGTCGTTCATCTACGACGCCTCGGTCAACTACGCCGAGGCCGGCACGCCGCTGGTGGTGCTGGCGGGCAAGGAGTACGGCTCGGGCTCCTCGCGCGACTGGGCGGCCAAGGGCACCGCGCTGCTCGGCGTGCGCGCCGTGATCGCCGAGTCCTACGAGCGCATCCACCGCTCCAACCTGATCGGCATGGGCGTGCTCCCGCTGCAGTTCCCCGAGGGCGCCACGGCGGCCTCGCTCGGGCTGACCGGCGAGGAGACGTTCGACATCACCGGCGTCGAGGCGCTCAACGGCGGCGGCATCCCGTCCACCGTGCACGTCAAGGCCGGCGACGTCGAGTTCGACGCGGTCGTCCGCATCGACACGCCCGGCGAGGCCGACTACTACCGGCACGGCGGCATCATGCAGTACGTCCTGCGCTCGCTGCTGGCCAAGTAGGACTTCCCGCGCCCGCGCCCGGTCAAGAGCCGGACGCGGGCCGGGGACGGGGCGCGGATCCTCACGCGCCCGCATCGGGGGTTTCACCCGACCCGTGAGAGCCGCCCGGCGGAACACCCTCCGCCGGGCGGCTCTCCGCCGTTCAGCGGGGTCTCACCGGCTGGACGTGCGGTAACGGTGGGTCGCCAGCGGGGCGAAGACGGCGATGAGCGCCACCGACCACAGCAGGCTCGCCGCGACCGGATGTTGCAGCGGCCAGACCGACCCCGCCGAGGTGGGGTTGCCGAACAGGCGGCGGGCGGCGGCCACGGTCGCGCTCATCGGGTTCCAGTCGGCGACCGGCCGCAGCCAGGCGGGCAGGCCCTCGGTCGGCACGAACGTGTTGGCCAGGAAGGTCATCGGGAACAGCCAGCCGAACGTGGCCGCGTCGGCCTGCGTGCCGCTGCGCACGTACAGGCCGATGCAGGTGCCCACCCAGATCATCGCCAGGCCGAACAGCGCCAGCAGCCCGAACGCCGCCGCCGTCTCGCCCGGGGAGCCGTGCGCACGCCAGCCGGCCAGCAGCACGGCCGCCGCGACCATGGCGGCCAGCGACATCAGGTGCATCGACAGGTCGGCCACGCTGCGCCCGATGAGCACGGCGCTGCGGGCGATGGGCTGCGCGCGGAACCTGTCGATGATCCCGCGTTCCATGTCCTCGGCCACCGCCGTGGCGGCCGCGGTCGCCGTCATGGCCATGACCTGCATGAAGATGCCCGGCATCAGGAAGCTGCGGTAGTCGCCGCCGCCGGGCAGCGTGATCGCGCTGCCGAAGACGTACCCGAACAGCACGGTCATGATGATGGGGAACACCAGGAACCCGGCGATCTCCCCGGGTTGGGCCTTCCAGCGCGAGTACGTGCGGCCCGCGATGGTCAGGGAGTCGGTGACGGTCCAGCGCAGGTTCATGCTCGTGGCTCCTGTCATGCGGTCAGGTGGAGGAAGACCTCGTCGAGCGTCGGACGGCGCAGCGCCAGGTCCTCGACGGCGATCCCGGCCACGTCGAGCGCGCGGGCGACGCGGACCAGCGACTGGGCGCCGTCGGGCGCCGGCAGGGTCACCCGGGTCCCGCCCGGCTCGCAGGCGAGGTCGGACGCGGTCCCGAGCGTGCGGAGGGCCGCGGCCGCGTCGCCGGGGTCGTGGAAGACGATCTGCACGCGGTCGCCGCCGACCTGCTTCTTGAGCGCGCCGGGGGAGCCCGCCGCCGCGACCCGCCCCTCGCGCAGCACCACGACCTGGTCCGCCAGGTGGTCGGCCTCGTCGAGGTACTGGGTGGTGAGCAGCAGCGTGGTGCCCTCGCGGACCAGGTCGCGCAGCGCGTCCCAGAGCTCGCGGCGGCTGCGCGGGTCGAGCCCCGCGGTCGGCTCGTCCATGAACAACACGGGCGGCGCGACGATCAGGCTCGCGGCCAGGTCGAGCCGCCGCCGCATGCCGCCCGAGTACGTCCTGACCAGCCGCCGCCCGGCCGCGGCCAGCCCGAACCGCTCCAGCAGCTCATCGGCCCTGCTCCTGGCCCGCGCCCTGGGCAGGTGGTAGAGGCGGCCGAACAGCTCCAGATTGCGCCGGCCGGTCAGCAGCTCGTCCACGGCGGCGTGCTGGCCGGCCAGGCCGATGCGGAAGCGCAGCCGGGCCGCGTCGCGCACCACGTCGAGCCCCGCGACCTCGGCCCGGCCGCCGCCCGGTTGGAGCAGGGTGGCCAGGATGCGCACGGTCGTCGTCTTGCCTGCTCCGTTGGGGCCGAGCAGCCCGCACACCGTGCCGGCCGGGACGTCGAGGTCGATGCCCCTGAGCGCCTCCGTGGCCGCGTACCGCTTCCGCAAACCCTCCGCGTGGATCATCGCGAGGCTCCTTAACGGCGTTAAATCCAACGCTTCGAGGATGCATTGAACGTTGTTAAGCTGTCAACCGTGGCACTTGAGAAGGGCACCATCGTGGCCGCGGCGCTGCGGCTGCTGCAGGAGACCGGGCTCGACGGGCTCACGCTGCGGCGGCTCGCGGGCGAGCTGGGCGTCCAGGCGCCCGCGCTCTACTGGCACTTCAAGAACAAGCAGGAGCTTCTCGACGCGATGGCCGAGGCGATGACCGCCGCCCACATGGCCCGCCCCGCGCTCACCGAGCCCGCCGCCTGGCGCGAGTGGATGAGGGACCATGCCCACCGCGACCGGGCGATGCTCAACTCCTACCGCGACGGCGCCCGGCTGGTGGCCGGCACCCGGCCGTCACCGGTGCTGTTCGAGGTGGTGGAGCGGTCGGTGGCGGCCCTGGAGTCGGCCGGGTTCGCGGTGGGCGACGCCGTCCGCGGGCTGTTCGCGATGAGCGTGTACGTCGCCGGGTTCGTGCTGGAGGAGCAGGCCGACCGGACCCGCCCGGACGCCGGCGGCGCCATGCCCGACATGGCCGCCTTCCAGCGGGCCCACCCCCGGCTGACCGCGGGGCTGGCGGAGGTGGGCGACCCGCAGGGGGAACGCTCCTTCGAGGACGGGCTGCGGCTCATCCTCGACGGCATGCAGGGCCGCCTCGACCGTCAGGAGACCCGGGGGGCGGGGGCCGACCAGGTGTCGCAGGCCGCCGGCGAGACCGCCCGGTAGCCGCGCTCCAGCCAGCGCACGCGGTTGGCCCCGGTGCCGTGGGTGTGCTCCTCGCCCTCGTCGCCGGCGGCCCTGGTGGCGTCGAGCAGCGCCGTCCAGTCCTGCCGGGTACGGCTCAGCGACGGCCACACACTGCCCAGGAACGCGCCGGCCAGGCAGTCGGCCTGGAGCTCGTAGCGCCGGCTCTGCGTGCCCTTGCGCACGCCGAGGAGGCTCTGCACGTGGTGGCCGTACTCGTGGGCGGCGACCTTGAACGGGTAGAGGTCGGTGCGGTCCTCGATCCAGCCGCCGGTCAGCGGGAGGACGAGGGTGTCGCGGCCGATGCAGTAGAAGGCCGCCGCGTGCGCGGGCCAGGCGAGCCCGCACACCTCGCGCACCGGCTCGTCGTAGTAGCGGACGACGGGCTTGCGGAACGTCCGGCCGGTGCGCTTGAAATAGGCGGACCACGACCTGTCCAGGCATTTCATGATCGCTGTGAGGTATTCGCGGCTCCGGGGGATCCCGCCTGAGCTCATCGGCGTCTCGGGGCACGCCGACCGGCCGAGCCTCGGCGCCGCGGCGGCCTCCGCGGGCCCGGCCTGGAGGACGACCGCCAGCACCGACAGGGCGACGAGGACGACGAGGGCACGCGGGGCGGGGGAGTGCACGGTGAGCAGCATAAGGCTTCACCGAGAGCCTTCCCGCCGTCCAGCCCGGCTCCGTGGGGCGCGTCCGTTCGGTGGGTGGGCTGTCCAGCGGGGGTGACTCCGCGTGAGGGTGGTTGACTTTCGCGCGTGAGCGATGCGGGATTGGTGCTGCTTGTCGGAAGTGTGGCGGTTTTTCTGGGGGCGGTCGTTCAGGGAAGCGTGGGGTTCGGGCTGGGGCTGGTGGCCGCGCCCGTGCTGACGATGCTCGACCACAGCCTGATGCCCGGTGCGATCCAGGTGGTCAACATGACGCTGCCGCTGTTCACCCTGGCCGCCGAGTGGCGCCGGGTGGACTGGCGGGGGCTGGGGTTCGCGCTGCTGGGCCGGGTCCCCGGCAGCGCCGTCGGCGCCGTCATCGTCGTGTACGTCTCCGTCCAGGCGCTGGGGGTGCTGGTCGGGGTGATGGTGCTGCTGGCGGTCGGGCTCACCGCGCGTACGGTCAGCGTCGTGCGCAACGGCGCGACGATCACCGGCGCCGGCTTCGCGTCCGGGGTCACCGGCACCGCCACGGGCATCGGCGGCCCGCCTCTGGCGCTGGTGTACCAGAATGCCAAGGGGCCGCAGATCCGGGCCACCCTGGCGATGTTCTTCTTCCTCAGCGCCGCGCAGTCGATCGGCATCCTGGCGTTCGTCGGCCACCTGCCCGGCCGCGCGCTGGCCACGGGCGCGATCCTGATCGTGCCGATGATCCTGGGCTTCCTGGCGTCGCGGCCGCTGCGGCGCCACCTGGACGGCGGCAAGGTGCGCACGGCCGTCCTGGTCGTGGCCACCGCGTCGGCGCTGGCCCTGATCGCGCAGAGCCTGCTCACCTGACCCGCCGGGCTACTCGCCGGGCTACTCGCCGGTCTGCCCGTCGACGGACTCGCGGATGAGGTCGGCGTGACCGTTGTGCCGGGCGTACTCCTCGATCATGTGGACGAGGATCCAGCGCAGGTGGGGGCGGCGGCCGTCCGGCCAGGGGCGCTGGGCGGGCTGGTCGAGCCCGCCGGAGGCCAGCGCCTCGGCGGTCAGGGCGCGCGAGCGGGCCACCGCGTCCCGCCAGAGTGCGCGCAGCTCGTCGGGGGAGTCGTGGGCGGCGGAGTGCCAGTCCCAGTCGGGGTCGGCCGTCCAGTCGACGGTGTCCCAGGGGGCGTGCGGGGCGTTCCCGTGCAGACGGCGGGAGAACCAGTGGTCCTCGACGTAGGCCAGGTGCTTGAGCATGCCGCCGAGCGTCAGCGAGGACGCGCCGGTGGTGGCGTCGAGGCCCGCCGCGTCGAGGCCGGAGCACTTCCACTCCAGGGTGGCCCGCAGGAAGTCGAGGAAGCCCAGAAGGGTCTCGACCTCGTCGCCCAGGAGGGGCGGTTCCGGGCGTCCCTGCTCGTCCAGTTCGGTCATGGTCGGGCAGTCTAACGGCAGGGCGATTCCCGCCCCTTCCGTATGCTCGCGCCGCTGAGCGAGCGGCCACCGCGGGCCGCTCGCGGTACGGCGATCGCTTAGGCGACGGAGAAGCTCCCCGACCCGGCCGGGACGTGGCTGCCGAAACCCGGCTGGATCGTGACGGACGGCCCGAGACAGAACGGGTCGCCGTGGACGCGCACGGGCCGGTCGGTCTGGTTGCTCAGCACGTGCGCGGCGAGGGGCAGCCTGGTGCAGCCGCTGGGGTCGTCGTAGATCTCCAGGGGCACGAGCTCGGCCTGGAAGACGACGACCTGGCCGGTCGCCGCCAGGGCGGGCGCGGGCGCGAGGAGCGGGACGGTCGCGCAGGCGAGGGCCAGGGTCAACGCGGCCAGACGGGCACGGTTGCGCATGGTCGGGTCCTTTCGTTTCGGGGGCCCCTCCATCCTCACGAGCCTCAACAGTCACAATAAGTAGCCAAGCGGTTACTCTGCATTACCAGGCTGTGGGTCCGTGTTTCTGGATTGTTACCGGAAACAACAAACTGCCGGACGGAAGGGTCTTCCAAAGCAGGCCGTGGCGGAATACGTTGCCGCAAACAACATTCATCCGGGCCCCTCCGGAAGAAAGGACCCTGCATCATGCGCAAGGGGATCCTCAGCCTGACCGCCGCGGCGGCGACGCTCGCCCTCGGTCTCACCGCCTGCGGGGGCGAAAGCGGTCAGACCGGCACCACCTCGACCTCCTCCGCCTCGGCGACGCAGCCCGCGAAGGCCGGCAAGATCGGCGTCATCCTCCCGGACAGCAAGTCGTCGGCGCGCTGGGAGACGGCGGACCGCAAGTACCTGGAAGAGGCGTTCAAGGCCGCCGGCGTCCAGTACGACATCCAGAACGCCCAGAACGACAAGACGGCGTTCCAGACCATCGCCGACCAGATGATCACCAACGGGGCCACCGTCCTGATGATCGTCAACCTGGACAGCGGCAGCGGCAAGGCCGTGATCGAGAAGGCCAAGTCGCAGGGCGTGGCCACCATCGACTACGACCGCCTGACGCTGGGCGGCGGCGCCGCCTACTACGTCAGCTTCGACAACACCAAGGTCGGCACGCTCCAGGGCGAGGGCCTGAGCAAGTGCCTGGCCGACAAGAAGGCCGACAAGCCCATCGTCGCCTACCTGAACGGCTCGCCGACCGACAACAACGCGACCCTGTTCAAGAACGGCTACGACGGCGTGCTCAAGCCCAAGTTCGACTCCGGCGAGTACGTCAAGGGCCCCGACCAGGCCGTGCCCGACTGGGACAACACCCAGGCCGGGACGATCTTCGAGCAGATGCTCACCCAGCAGCCGAAGATCGCCGGCGTGCTGGCCGCCAACGACGGCCTCGGCAACGCCGCCATCACCGTGCTGAAGAAGCAGAACCTCAACGGCAAGGTGCCGGTCACCGGCCAGGACGCCACGGTCCAGGGCCTGCAGAACATCCTGGCGGGCGACCAGTGCATGACGGTCTACAAGGCGGTCAAGAAGGAGGCCGACGCCGGGGCCAAGCTCGCCGTCGCGCTGGCCAAGGGCGAGAAGCCCACGGCGAGCGCCAGCGTCAAGGACCCCGAGACCAGCCAGGACGTGCCCTCCGAGCTGCTGGAGCCGCAGGCCATCACCTTCGACAACGTCAAGGACGTCGTGGCCGACGGTTACGTCACCAAGGAGGAGCTCTGCACCGCCGACTTCGCCAAGAAGTGCACTGAGGCCGGAATTCAATAGCATGGACGGGCGCGGCCGGGTGCCACCGGCGCGAGGCCGCGCCCCTCTTTAGGGAGCCCCATGACCCCCCTCCTCGAAGTGCGCGGGATCGACAAGAGTTTCGGTCCGGTGAAGGTGCTGCACGAGGTCGAGTTCTCCGCCTACCCCGGCGAGGTCACGGCGCTGGTCGGCGACAACGGCGCCGGCAAGTCGACGCTGGTCAAGTGCATCGGCGGCATCTACCCCATCGATTCCGGCCAGATCCTCTTCGACGGCCGCCAGGTCACCGTCCACACCCCCCGGGACGCGGGCGAGCTCGGCATCGAGATCGTCTACCAGGACCTGGCGCTCTGCGACAACCTCGACATCGTCCAGAACATGTTCCTCGGCAGGGAACGCAAGAACGGCTTCCTGCTCGACGAGGACAGCATGGAGGAACTGGCCGAGAAGACGCTCAGCAGCCTGTCCGTGCGCACGGTGAAGTCCATCAGGCAGCAGGTCTCCAGCCTGTCCGGCGGGCAGCGGCAGACCGTCGCGATCGCCAAGGCCGTGTTGTGGAACAGCAAGGTCGTCATCCTCGACGAGCCCACCGCGGCCCTCGGCGTGGCCCAGACGGCGCAGGTGCTCGAACTCGTGCGCAGGCTGGCCGACACGGGCCTCGCGGTCGTCCTCATCTCGCACAACATGAACGACGTGTTCGCCGTCTCCGACCGGATCGCGGCGCTCTACCTCGGCAGGATGGCCGCCCAGGTCAAGACCGCCGACGTGACGCACGCCCAGGTCGTCGAACTGATCACCTCGGGTCGCAGCGGCGAACTCGGCCTCAAGAACGGGGTCACCCCATGAGCAAGGTCAAGGAACTCCCGGGCGAGGCCATCGTCGTCGCCGCGCAGTCCCCGTCGATCGCGCACAGCGTGCGGGCGTACTGGGAGCGCGTCCGGGGCGGCGACATGGGCGCACTGCCCGCCGTGCTCGGCCTCGTCGTGCTCTGCACGGTCTTCGCCCTGGCCCGGCCCGCCTTCGTCACCTCGATCAACTTCGCCAACCTGTTCACCCAGGGCGCGAACGTCACGCTCATCGCCATGGGCCTGGTCTTCGTGCTGCTGCTGGGCGAGATCGACCTGTCGGCCGGCTTCGCCAGCGGCGTCTGCGCGGCGGTGCTCGCCGTCACGCTGGCCACCTTCGGCCTGCCCTGGTACGTCTGCGTGCTGGCCGCCATCGCCACCGGCGTGCTCATCGGGATCGTGCTCGGCACGCTGGTGGCCAAGGTCGGCATACCGTCGTTCGTGGTCACGCTGGCCGCCTTCCTGGCCTTCCAGGGCCTGGTGCTGGTGCTGGTCAACGAGGGCACGAACATCTCCGTCCGGGACAGCGTGATCGTCGCCGTCGCCAACAAGAACCTGCCGCCGCTGCTCGGCTGGATCCTGTACGCGGTGTGCGTGGCCGGTTTCGCGGCCGTGCAGCTCCTGCGGGCCAGGAACCGGTCGGCGCGCGGCCTGGTCGCCGACCCGCTGTCGCTCATCGCGGCCCGTGTGGGCGCCCTGGCGCTGCTCGGCGGGCTCGCGGTCTACGTGCTCAACCTGGAGCGCAGCCGCAACCCCGCGCTGGTCTCGCTCACCGGGGTGCCGATCGTGGTGCCGGTGATCGTCGTGCTGTTGGTCGTGTGGACGCTGGTGCTGCGGCGCACGGCGTTCGGCCGGCACCTGTACGCGGTCGGCGGCAACACCGAGGCCGCGCGGCGGGCGGGCATCCCGGTCGACCGCATCAAGATCGCGGCGTTCGTGATCTGCTCCGCGATGGCGGCGGTCGGCGGGATCGTGGCCGCCTCCAGGGCCAGCTCGGTCGACCCGAACACGGGCGGCAGCTCGGTGCTGCTGTACGCGGTCGGCGCGGCCGTCATCGGCGGCACCAGCCTGTTCGGCGGCAAGGGGCGGGTGCTCGACGCGGTGCTCGGCGGCGCCGTGGTGGCCGTGATCGAGAACGGCATGGGCCTGATGGGCTACGGTGCGAGCGTCAAGTACCTGGTCACCGGGTGCGTGCTGCTGCTCGCCGCAGGCGTCGACGCCCTGGCGCGCAAGCGGGCGGCTGCTGCTGGTCTAAGGTGATCAGCGACCCGCAGCCCCTGAAGGAACCCCAGACGATGCGTGCCGGACCGTCCCAGGAGGACATCAGGCGCCACAATCTCGGCGCGCTGCTTCGCCATGTCCATCTGGGCGGGCCGATCTCGCGCGCCGAGCTGACCTCGAAGATGGGGCTCAACCGCAGCACCATCATGGCGCTGACGTCCGACCTCACCGCCGCCGGGCTGGTGCGGGAGGAGCTGCCGCGCGAGACCGGCCGGGCCGGCCGGCCCTCGCTGGTGGTGCGCCCGGAGTCGGCGCGCGTCTACGTGTTCGCGTTCGACGTGGGCCCCGACCGGCTCGTGGCGGCGCGGGTGGGGCTGGGCGGCGTCATCCTCGACCGCAGGGAGACCACCCGCGACCGGGGCAGGTTCGCCCTCGACGAGCTGGCCGGGGTGCTGTCGGGGTTCGCCAGGCAGATGCGGCGCAAGACGCGCGACGACACCGTGTGCGTCGGCGCCGCCGCCGCCGTGTCCGGCGGGGTGCGCAAGGGCGACGGCGTGGTGACGTTCGGGCCCAACCTGATGGCCCACGACGTGCCGTTCGGCGAGGAGCTGGGCCGCAGGCTGGGCCTCGGGCTGCCGGTCAGCGTGGGCAACGACGCCAACCTGGCGGCCCTGGCCGAGCACAGCCGCGGCCTCGGCGTGGGCGTGCGCGACCTCATCTGCCTGCACGGCGACGTGGGCATCGGCGGCGGCATCATCACCGGCGGCCACCTGCTCGGCGGCTTCGACGGCTACGGCGGCGAGGTCGGCCACATGGTCGTCAACCCCGGCGGCCGCGAGTGCTCGTGCGGCTCGCACGGCTGCCTGGAGGCCGAGGTGGGGGAGCGGGCGCTGCTGGAGCTGGCCGGCCGCTTCGGGCCCGGCCAGCACGGCCGCGACGCGGTCCGCGCCGTGGTCGACGCGGCCGATCGGGGCGACATCGTCGCGCAGGAGGCGTTGAGCCGGGTCGGCGACTGGCTCGGGCTCGGCGTGGCGAACCTGGTCAACATCTTCAACCCGGAGATGGTGATCTTCGGGGGCATGCTGCGGGAGGTCTACCTCGGCTCGGCGGCGCAGGTCCGCACCCGGCTGGCGCTGCACGCCATGGCCCCCCAGCGCGAGCACGTACGGCTGCGCACCTCGGCGCTCGGCGACCACGTGACCCTGGTCGGGGCGGCCGAGCTGGCCTTCGCCCACGTGCTGGCCGACCCGCTGGAAGTGCTGGCCAGGGTCAGCTCCTAGCGCACCCGGGCCTGGGGGGCCGTCCAGGTGTCGCAGGCGGCGGCGGAGCCGTCGCGGTAGCCGCGGTTCTGCCAGTAGGCCAGGTTGCGCGGGCGGCCGTGGATCTTGCTGTAGTCCGCCCGGCGGACGGCGTCCAGCCATTCGCGCCAGGTGACGTCGGGTTCGATCGAGGTGAGCGCGGCGTTGTAGAAGACGCCGGCGAAGCACTCGGCCTGCATCTCCAGCCGGTGGCTGAGCAGGGTGCGGGCCCCCGTGGAGGCGGGCTGGTACAGGGCGTTCTGCGCGTCCAGCACGCCGGTGAGCTCCTGGACGTGGTGTCCCCACTCGTGCGCGACGGAGTGCGCGATGTTCATCCGGAACGGGTCGTCCAGGTCGTGCTTCATGATGCGGATGACGATCGTGCGCTGCACCGGGCAGTACTGCGCGCCGTTGGCGGTGATCCGGCCGCAGACCGAGTCGCCGCCGGTGGTGACGGTCACCGTGGGCGGGGTGTAGGTCAGGCCCGCGGCCGCGAACCGGCCGGCCCAGAACCGGTCGGCGCACCTGGCCATGGCCCGGTGGAACGACTTGAGCGAGGCGGCGCTGCCCGTCCTGATGGCGGGGACCGCGCAGGCCAGGCGCTCCCGCGAGACGGCCGGCGCGGCCGACAACCCCCCTCGTGCCGGGCGGCCCGCCGCGGCCGACGGAGCCGGCGACAGAAGAACCGCGATCATGCACATGGCGAGCGCCATGAGGGGAATGCGCACGATCGCGGATCTTAGAGGAGTTTGTACGACTTAGGCTTAGCTGACCCTGCTCTTGGGGGCGGCCCAGGTGTTGCAGGAGCCCGCCGACCTGCCGGTGAAGCCGCGCTTGAGCCACCACACGACGTTGGCGTCCGAGCCGTGGCTCAGGTCGGCCGAAGAGCGCGTCTTGATGCCGAGCGCGCTCACGTCGAACCGGTCGTGCGTGCCCTTGAGCAGGGAGTCGAACTCCTTCTGGCTACGGCCGAGCGAGTCCCAGACGCTGCCCATGAACGCCCCGGCGTAGCACTCGGCCTGCAGCTCGGCGCGGCGCACCGGCTCCAGGCTCCGCGGGTTGGCCAGGACGTACGCGCCGTGCTTGTCGTGCCGGAGCATGCCGGTGAGCTTCTGGACGTGGTGGCCGTACTCGTGCGCCACGACCAGCATCAGCACCGGGTCCGACGGCTTCGCCACGACGTTCGGGCTGAGCAGGAGGGTCATCGTCTTGTTGACCGGGCAGTACAGCGCCTGCGCCTGTTCGTCGCCCGGGAAGGGGCCGCAGCCCGTGGGGGCGCCCGCCTTGGTGATCACCCGGAACTTCGGCTTGCCGAAGGCGAAGCCCGCCTGCTTGACCTTCGGGCCCCAGGCCTTGTCGAGGCATTCGAGCACCGCCTCGAAGTAGACCCGCGCCTCGTCCTCGGTCCCGGACTGGACCGGCGGCTCCTCGCACGTCCTGAGCGCGAGCCGGCCGGTCTTGTGGATCGGGTTCTTCGCCAGGGCCGGCTTGCTCGCCGGTGCGGCCACGGCGGCGTGGGCCGTACCGGCGACGAAGACGCTCGCCAGGGCTCCGGCGATGATCGCCAATCGGGGGGTACGCATGGGAAGGCACACTACAAAACAGGGACATCCAGGTAAAGCAGAAATGCCAGACGTCACTGGACGTTTCGTGCAGCCGCCGCCCACGTGTTGCAGGAGCCCGGCGCGCCCCGGTTGAAGCCCCTGGTCATCCAGGCCGCCTGCGTCGGGCCCTTGCCGTGGTCGTTCTGCGGCCAGCCCTTGGCGCCGTTCTTGTAGAACCACTCCACCGTGTAGGCCCAGTCGGACTGCGTGACCAGCGGGGACTCCTTCATCGTGCTCATGAAGATGGAGGAGAAGCACTCGGCCTGGAGCTCGGAGTTGCGCGACAACTGCAGGCGCCTGGCCTTGCTCGCGGTGTTCCTGGCCGTCCAGTAGTAGTTCCAGATGCCGGAGGCCTGCTGGACGTGGTGGCCGTACTCGTGGGCGACCAGGCGGGTGATGCCGAGCGGGAACGGGTTGCGGAGCTGGTCGCGGCTGATCATCAGGTACATGGTGCGATCCGTGGAGCAGTAGACGCCGTCGGCGCCGGTGTTCCACGCGCCGCAGGGCGTCCTGACCTTCTTGGTGATGATGCGCAGGCGCGGCTTGGTGAACGGCAGGCCCGCCTTGCGGAACTGGGCCGCCCACGTCTTGTTCAGGCAGTTCGTGACCCGGGTGAGGTACCGCCGGTAGGCGATCATGCTGCCCGGGGGCAGGTCGCCGGGCTCGCAGTTCACGTCCACCAGCTTGCCGGTCTTGTACAGCGGGTTGGCCGTGGCCAGTTTCCTGCCGCCGGAGGTGGCCGGCCCCTTGCTCTTGGCGGTCGCCTTGGCCGGGGGCGAGGCGACCTGCTGGGCCTCGTTGATCGGCGAGCGCTCGGTCGAGGTCGTGGCGACGTCGGCGAGCACGAGCACCAAGGAGGCGGCGGCCAGGGCGAGCGCGAGGGCCGCGCCGACCAGTGCCGCGACCTTACCTTTAGGGACGGAGTTCATATGTCCTGCAAGACTAGGTCAAGATCGGACATAGGTGGGCGGATTTGACTCGATGGAGTCAGCGAGACGTCGGCGAACTAGACTCTTCTGCGTCGTCGAAAAGGAACAGACGGCGAACGAGGCAGAGGGGAGTCGCATCCGTGAGCGGGTTGCTGGGCTCGATAGAGGGACCGCACGACGTCAAACGGCTCGCTGTCGATGAGCTGCCGCGGCTCGCGGGGGAGATCCGTGACCTGCTCGTCGACGCCTGCGCCAGGTTCGGCGGCCACCTCGGGCCGAACCTCGGCGTGGTCGAGCTCACCATCGCCGTCCACCGCGTCTTCGACTCCCCGCGCGACCCGGTGATCTGGGACACCGGCCACCAGGCGTACGTGCACAAGCTGCTCACCGGCCGCGCGGCCGGCTTCGAGGCGCTCAAGCAGGAGGGCGGCCTGTCCGGCTACCCGAGCCAGACCGAGTCCGAGCACGACTTCGTCGAGAACTCCCACGCCTCCACCGCGCTGTCCTACGCCGACGGCCTGGCCAAGGCGTTCAAGCTGCGCGGCGAGCGCGAGCGCACGGTCGTCGCGGTGATCGGCGACGGCGCGCTCACCGGCGGCATGGCCTGGGAGGCGCTCAACAACATCGCCGCGATCAAGGACCTGCCCGTCGTGATCGTGGTCAACGACAACGGCCGCTCCTACTCCCCGACCATCGGCGGCCTGGCCTCCCACCTGTCCTCGCTGCGCGTCAACCGCCGCTACGAGGACATGCTCGAATACGTCAAGGACAAGCTCGGGAACGTTCCTGTCCTCTACGACGCCCTCCACGGATTCAAGAAGGGCGTCAAGGACGTCCTGGCCCCGCAGGTCATGTTCGAGGACCTCGGCCTGAAGTACGTCGGCCCCATCGACGGCCACGACGAGCAGGCCATGGAGGCGGCGCTGCGCAAGGCCCGCGCCTTCCGCGGCCCGGTCATCGTCCACGCCCTCACCCAGAAGGGCCGCGGCTACACCCCCGCCGAGAACCACGACGAGGACCAGTTCCACTCGCCCGGCGCCTTCGACCGCGCCACCGGCGCCGAGAAGCCCAAGCCGCGCATCTGGACCAACGTCTTCAGCGAGGAGCTGGTCAGGCTCGGCAAGGAGCGCGAGGACCTGGTCGCCATCACCGCGGCCATGCTCCACCCCACCGGCCTCAACGCCTTCGCCGACGCCTTCCCCGACCGCATCTACGACGTCGGCATCGCCGAGCAGCACGCGCTGACCAGCGCCGCCGGCCTCGCGCTCGGCGGCCTGCACCCGGTCGTGGCCGTCTACGCCACCTTCCTCAACCGGGCCTTCGACCAGCTCCTGATGGACGTCGCCCTGCACCGGCTGCCGGTCACCGTCGTCCTCGACCGGGCCGGCGTCACCGGCGACGACGGGGCCAGCCACAACGGCATGTGGGACCTGTCGATCCTCCAGGTCGTGCCCGGCCTGCGGATCGCGGTGCCGCGCGACGGCGACCGCGTCACCGAGCTGCTGCGCGAGGCCGTGGAGGTCTCCGACGGGCCGACCGTGCTGCGCTTCCCCAAGGGCCCGGTGGCCGAGCCCCTGGAGTCCGTGGGCCGCCTGGGCGAGATGGACCTGCTGCGGGCCGCCGAGGGCGAGCCGGACGTGCTGCTGGTGGGCGTCGGCCCGATGGCGCACGTGTGCATGGAGGCGGCCGTCCTGCTCGACGCGCAGGGCATCTCGGCCACCGTGGTCGACCCGCGCTGGGTCAAGCCGCTCGACGAGGCGCTGACGCTGGCCGCCGGCGCCCACAAGCTGGTCGCCGTGGTCGAGGACAACGGCCGCGTGGGCGGCGTGGGCGACGCCGTGGCCCGCCTGCTCCGCGACGCCGACGTCGACGTCCCGGTGCGCACCTTCGGCATCCCGCAGGAGTTCCTCGACCACGCCAAGCGGGCCGCGATCCTCGGTCGCATCGGCCTGACCGGCCAGGACCTCGCACGCCAGATCACCGAGGCCGTCGCCAAGCGGACCTCCCGCGTGGAGCAGCCGGTCCGCCGTTGAGCACCCGGCGGACCACGGCGGTGATCGCCAGCATGACGACCACCGCCGCGGCCGCCGCCGGCAGCAGCAGGCCCGCCTCCCGCCGCGCCACCTGCCCGGCCACCGCCCCCAGCACGACGTACGCGCTCACCCAGGCCGTGCTGCCCAGCAGGGCCCACGGCATGAACCGGCGGTAGGGCATGCCCACCGCGCCCGCCAGGGCCGGCGTCAGCGCGTGCACCACCGGCAGGAAGTAGGCCAGGGCCAGCGCCCAGCCGCTGCGCCGCAGGATCCGCTCCGCGCGGGCCCAGCGCTCCTCGCCGACCCGCCGGCCGAGCCTGCTGTTGCGCAGGCGGGGGCCGTACCGGCGGCCCAGGCGGTGGCCGCCCGTCGCGCCCAGGAGGCAGGCCAGCACGCCGGTGCCGATCAGCGCCAGCGTCTCGGGCACGCTGCCCGACGTGGCGCCCGCGACGAGCAGCAGGCCGTCGCCCGGCGTGATCAGGCCGATCCCGACCGAGGCGTCCAGCGTCAGGAAGACCAGGACGAGCGCCAGCACCACCGCCACGTCCTGACCGGCCAGCGTGTCCAGCAGGTCGTCCAGCATGATGCGGGTCCGCTACCCCCGACGAGGCGCTTCACCGGCGAGCCCGGCGCGAGCGCATGATCACGGAGGGTCTGGGAAGGATCGCTGATCGTGGACATCTTTCGCACGAAGAGCGTCGAACAGTCGATCCGCGACACCGAAACTCCCGAGCACCAGCTGCGCAAGCGCCTGAGCGCCATGGACCTGATGGTCTTCGGCATCGGCGTGATCGTCGGCACCGGGATCTTCGTGCTCACCGGTCAGGTGGCCAAGGAGGTGGCCGGGCCGGCGGTCGCGGTCTCGTTCGTCGTGGCGGGCGTCGTGTGCGGCCTGGCCGCGCTGTGCTACGCCGAGTTCGCCTCGACGATCCCCGTGGCCGGGTCCGCCTACACCTTCTCCTTCGCCACCCTCGGCGAGTTCCCCGCCTGGGTGATCGGCTGGGACCTGATCCTGGAGCTGGCGCTGGCCGCGGCCGTGGTGTCGGTCGGCTGGTCGGGCTACTTCGCCTCGATGCTCGACTCCGTCGGCATCCACCTGCCGGCCTCCATCGCGGGCGACGATCCGGTGGTCAACGTGCCCGCGGTGGCCATCGTGCTGATCCTCACCGCGGTCCTGGTGGCCGGCATCAAGATCTCCTCGCGGGTCAACCTGATCCTGGTGATCACCAAGATCACGGTGGTGCTGCTGGTCATCGTGGCCGGGCTGTTCTTCGTCAAGGCCGCCAACTACACGCCCTTCATCCCCGAGCCGGTGGCCTCGCCGCGGGTCGAGGGGCTGAAGGCGCCGCTGATCCAGGTGCTGTTCGGGATCACGCCCGTCGCGTTCGGCGTGATCGGCATCTTCTCGGCCGCGGCGATCGTGTTCTTCGCCTTCATCGGCTTCGACATCGTGGCCACCGCCGCCGAGGAGACCGTGCGCCCGCAGCGCGACGTGCCGCGCGGCATCATCGGCTCGCTGGCCGTCTGCACGATCCTCTACGTCGCCGTCTCGCTGGTCGTGGTCGGCATGCAGCCGTACAAGCAGCTGAGCACGAGCGCGCCGCTGTCGGACGCGTTCACCGCCGTCGGCCACCCGTGGCTGGCCGGCATCATCAGCGTGGGCGCCATCGCCGGTCTGACGACCGTGGTGCTGGTGCTGCTGCTCGGGCAGACCCGGGTGTTGTTCGCCATGTGCCGCGACGGCCTGCTGCCGCGCCGGCTGGCCGTCGTCCACCCCACCTTCGGCACGCCCGCCAGGCTCACCGTCCTCATCGGCCTGGTGACCATGGCGCTGGCCGGGTTCGTGTCGTTCGGGGAGCTGGCCGAGCTGGTGAACATCGGCACGCTGTTCGCGTTCATGGTGGTCTCGGTCGGCGTGATCGTGCTCCGGCGCACCCGGCCCGACCTGGAGCGGGCCTTCCGGGTGCCGATGGTGCCGCTGCTGCCGATCCTGTCGGTGCTGGCCTGCCTTTACCTGATGCTCAACCTGCCGCTGGAGACTTGGCTCAGGTTCGTCGTCTGGATGGTCATCGGCGTGGTCGTCTACTTCGCCTACGGCTACCGTCACAGCAGGCGGGGGGCCGTGCCCGGCCGGTGACGCGCGAGGAGGGCGGGCCGGCCGCCCGCCCCCCTCACCCGCTCAGATGGCCAGGAGCGTGCCGAGGCCCGCCTTCATCGTGCAGGCGTTGGTGTAGACCTTGCCCCACTTGACGGTCTTGTCGTACCACTTGCCGAGGATCATCACGGCGCGCGGCTCCACCTCCTTGCCGCAGGCCGCGGCCGCCTTCGGCGAGACGTTGATCTTGGCCGGGTCGCCCTTCACCTTGCGCAGGAGGTCGCAGGCGGCGTGGGCGGAGGGGTGGGTGCCGCCGTCGGGGCTGCAGTTGAGCCAGGCGCCCTTGGTGGGGCCGTTCTTCACTGCCATGGTGACCTTGAGGACGACCTTGGGGGTGCGCGGCGCCGCCAGGGAGGGCGACGACGCGCCCAGCACGAGGGCTCCGCACAGAGCGATCGTGCCGACTGCTCGCATCATGGTTACTCTCCGTTCGTAGGACGGCACAGTACGCTACGGCGAAGGCGGCCATGACGTACGGAGACCCGCCGGGCGGGCCTCCGTAAAATCACGCGGGCAGCGAGGCCACACCGGGCGGAAGGAACCGCGGCTGGGCGATCCCCGACCTGTCCAGATAAGGCGTGATGCCACCCAGATGGAACGGCCAGCCGGCGCCCAGGATCATGCACAGGTCGATGTCCTGCGGCCCGGCGACGACGCCCTCGTCCAGCATGATCCGGATCTCCCGGGACAGCGCCCCGAGCACCCGCTCGCGGACCTGCTCGGCCGTGGACGGCGACGTGCCGCCGGCGAACAGGGCCACCGCCTCCGGGTCGAGCGAGAAGTCCGGACGGTAGACGCCCGGCTTGCCCGAGGCGACCAGCTTGGCCATGTTCTCCGAGACGCCGAACCGCTCGGGGAAGGCCGCGTGCAGCGTCTCGGCGACGTGCAGGCCGACGGCCGGGCCGACGAGCTGTAGCAGCGCGAACGGCGTCATCGGCAGTCCCAGACCGTCGAGCGCGTGCTCGGCGACCTCCAGCGGCGTGCCCTCGTCCACGGCGGCCACGACCTCGCCCATGAAGCAGGTCAGCAGCCGGTTGACCACGAACGCCGGCGCGTCCTTGACCAGCACGGACGACTTCCGCAGCGACTTGCCCACCGCGAACGCCGTGGCCAGCGTGGCGTCGTCGGTCGAGGCGCCCTTGATGATCTCCAGCAGCGGCATCACGGCGACCGGGTTGAAGAAGTGGAACCCGACCAGCCGCTCGGGGTGGGCCAGCCCGGCGCCCATCTCGGTGAGCGAGAGCGAGGAGGTGTTGGTGGCGAGCACGCACTCGGCCGAGACCACGGCCTCGACCTCGGCGAACACCTGCTTCTTGACCGCCATGTCCTCGAAGACGGCCTCGATGACGAAGTCGGCGTCGGCGAAGGCGTCCTTGGTCAGGGAGCCGGTGACCAGGGACTTGAGCCGGTTGGCCTGGTCGGCCGAGACGCGGCCCTTGCCCAGCAGCTTGTCGACCTCGGCGTGCACGTACCCCACGCCCTTGTCCAGGCGGGACTGGTCGAGGTCGGTCAGCACGACCGGGACCTCCAGGCGGCGGGCGAACAGCAGCGCCATCTGCGAGGCCATCAGCCCGGCGCCCACGACGCCGACCTTGGTGACCTTGCGGGCCAGCGACCGGTCCGGCGCGCCGGCCGGACGCTTGGCCCGGCGCTGGACCAGGTCGAAGGAGTAGAGCCCGGCCCGCAGCTCGTCGCTCATCAGCAGGTCGGCCAGCGCCTGCGTCTCGGCGGCGAAGCCCTCGTCGCGCGAGGCGGTCGCGGCCAGCGCGATCAGGTCGAGCGCCCGGTAGGGGGCGGGGGAGGCGCCGCGCAGCTTCATGTCCACCAGGAAGCGCGCGTCGGCGACGGCCTTGTCCCAGTCGTCGTGCTCCTGCCGCTCGACGGTCACCTCGCCCTTGACCACGCGGGCGGCCCAGCGCAGCGACTCCTCCAGGAAGTCGGCCGGCTCGAACATCGCGTCCGCGACGCCCAGCTTGTAGGCGTCCGCGCCCTTGATCATGCGGTTCTGCGACAGCGGGTTCTCGATGATCAGCTTGATCGCGTTCGCCGGGCCGATCAGGCGGGGGAGCAGCTGCGTGCCGCCCCAGCCGGGCACCAGGCCGAGGAAGCACTCGGGCAGCGCCACCGCGGGCACGCCGGAGGAGATCGTCCGGTACGCGCAGTGCAGCGCGATCTCCAGGCCGCCGCCCATGGCCGCGCCGTTCACGAACGCGAACGTCGGGACCGGCAGCTCGCCCAGCCGGCGGAAGACGTGGTGGCCCAGCGCGCCGATGGCCTCGGCCTCCTCGCGGGAGGCCACGGCCGCCGCGCCCTTGAGGTCGGCGCCGACGGCGAAGATGAACGGCTTGCCCGTGACGCCCACGGCGGCCAGGTCGGTCCGCGCGGCGATCTCCGACAGGGCCTCCTCCAGCGCGAACAGGCCGTGCGGGCCGAAGGTGTTGGGCTTGGTGTGGTCGAAGCCGTTGTCCAGGGTGATCAGGGCCATCGTGCCGGCGCCGCCGGGCAGCGGCACGTCGCGCACGAGGGCCTTGGTGACGACCTCGTCGGTGTTGCGCCCGCTCAGCAGCGCGCGCCAGGTCTCGATGTCGCTCATGCCAGGTTCTCCCAGATCACAGTGCCGCCCATGCCCATGCCGACGCACATGGTGGTGATGCCGTACCGCACGTCGGGCCGCTCGCCGAACTGGCGGGCGAGCTGCGTCATCAGCCGTACGCCCGAGGAGGCCAGCGGGTGGCCGAAGGCGATCGCGCCGCCGTAGGGGTTGACGCGCTGGTCGTCGTCGGCGATGCCGAAGTGCTCCAGGAAGGCCAGCACCTGGACGGCGAACGCCTCGTTGATCTCGAACAGGCCGATGTCGCCGATGGACAGCCCGGCCAGCCGCAGCGCCCGCTCGGTGGACGGGATCGGGCCCACGCCCATCACCTCGGGGTCCACGCCCGCGAAGGCGTAGGAGACCAGGCGCATCTTCGGCGTCAGGTTCAGCTCGCCGGCGACCTCGCGGGCGGCCACGATGCAGCCGGTGGCGCCGTCGTTGATGCCGGAGGAGTTGCCCGCGGTGACGTTGCCGTGCGGGCGGAAGGGCGTCTTGAGCGCGCCCAGCGCCTCCATCGTGGTGCCGGGGCGCGGCGCCTCGTCCTCGGCGGCCAGGCCCCAGCCCTTCTCGGCCGTCCTGACCGCGGTGGGCACGAGGTCGGGCTGGATCTTGCCGTCGGCGTACGCCTTGGCCGCCTTCTCCTGCGAGAGCACCGCGTAGGCGTCGGCGCGCTCCTTGGAGATCGACGGGTAGCGGTCGTGCAGGTTCTCGGCGGTCATGCCCATGACCAGCGCGCTCGGGTCGACCAGCTTCTCCGACAGGAACCGCGGGTTGGGGTCCACGCCCTCGCCCATGGGGTGGCGGCCCATGTGCTCGACGCCGCCGGCGATGGCCACGTCGTAGGCGCCGAAGGCGATGCCGCCCGCGACCGTGGTGACCGCGGTCATCGCGCCCGCGCACATGCGGTCGATCGCGTAGCCGGGCACGCTCTTGGGCAGACCGGCCAGCACCGCGGCCGAGCGGCCGATGGTCAGGCCCTGGTCGCCGATCTGGGTCGTCGCGGCGATGGCCACCTCGTCCACGCGCTCGGGAGGCAGACCGGGGTTGCGCCGGATGAGCTCGCGGATGACGCGGACGACCATGTCGTCGGCGCGGGTCTCCGCGTACAGTCCCTTCGGCCCTGACCTGCCGAAGGGCGTGCGTACGCCGTCCACGAACACGACGTCACGAGAGGAAGGCACGGATTCGCTCCTCGTTCTTGGATGGGGTTCCGCGCCTATGCTACTCGTCGGTAACCACCCCGCAGACGAGGGCGGCGGTCAGCAGCCCGTAAACGATCGGCATGGGTGGTTCCCAGAGATGGGCGCGGGCTCCGAGCAGGGCGGCGACCGCCACGGCCGCGCCCGTCCAGAGCGCCGCGCCCCCTCGTGGACGCGCGCTCCGGCCGGGATCCCACGGATCGCCAGGTGATCCTCCCGGACGGCCGGCGCGCGCCACTATCCCCAGGGCGTCCCGTGCCCACCAGATGAGGAACGACACCCCCGCGGCCAGGCCGATCACCATGGCGGCCTCGACGGCCCAGCTCAGGGCGTCGGCGAAGGCGTACAGAGCGGCCGCCCTGAACTGCCCGGGAGAGGTGCCGCCGAGCAGCAGCAGCACGGCCCAGCCGGACGCGACGCCGAGCCGGCTCAGCGGCCGCCGCCGGGCCGAGGGCGGCACGGCGAACAGCTCGCGCTCGCGCCGGCGCACCAGGCGCGCCCGCGCGCCCCACACCAGCTGGGTGCCCGCCAGGATGGGCACCGCGGTCACGAACACCGCCAGCGAGAGCATGGCGAGCGGTAACGTCTGCTCTCTGGTCGGCGCGCGGTCGGCCAGCACCTGGGACGTGGCCAGCAGCGCGATCGAGCCGGTGAGCGCGACGAAGACGGCCCGGCGGGCGGTCCGGGCGGCGGCGCGCAGCCCGGCCAGCGCCTCGGCGCCTGGAGGGGGCGCCATCTCGGTCAGAAACATGGACGTCATGATGGCGTCACGGACGGTAGTGACGCCGCGGATTCGCGCGCATTGCATGGAGCCCTCGCCGGACGCGTCCGCCGGAGGCTGCTATCGGGCGAAATTTGCGACACGCCGTATATACGGCGGATTGTCAGTATGCTGCGCGTCACACCAGAGGGGGCCGCGCTCTGCGAGGGGCGCGCGGGGTTGCGTCCTGTGCGGGCGCGCGTAGAGGGGGGCGCGTGAGCGAGGGCCGGAGAGCGCCGGAACGGCCGCAGCATCGCCCCGACCGCCTCCCGGACCGCCACCCCGGCCGTCGCCTGGACCGGCCCTCGGGGCCTGCTCGGCGGATCACGCCGCTGGCGTGGGTGAGCATGGCGCTGACGTTCGTGCTGGTCGTCGTCACGCTGGGCGGGTACGCGTACTACCGCAGCATCTTCGCCGGCATCCCGATCCTGCCGCCGGTGGAGGCCGGATCGCGGCCGCCCGAGACCGGCGCGCTCAACGTGCTGCTCGTCGGCTCGGACTCGCGCGAGGGCGACAACAAGAAGTACGGCGCGAAGTCGCAGGGCCTCGGCGAGCGCACCGACACGATCATGGTCCTGCACATCTCCCCGGACCGGGACAAGGCCACCATGATCAGCTTCCCCCGGGACACCATGGTCATGATCCCGCCGTGCCGGAGCCATTCCGGCGCGATGCTGGCCGGCGGGCTGCGCCAGATCAACTCCGCCTTCAACGACGGCGGCATCAACTGCACGGTCCGCACGCTGGAGTCGCTCACCAACATCAAGATCAACCACATCGTGAAGGTCGACTTCACCGGCTTCAAGGGCATCGTCGACGCCCTCGGCGGCATCGAGATCTGCCTGCCCAAGGCGGTCAACGACCCCAAGGCCAAGCTCGTGCTCAGCGCGGGCAAGCACGTCGTCAAGGGCGAGCAGGCCCTCGGGTACGTGCGCACCCGCTACGTCCTCGGCGACGGCAGCGACCTCGGCCGCATCCAGCGCCAGCAGGTCTTCCTCACCAAGGTGCTGGACAAGATCACCGATGGCGGGCTGCTCACCGACCCCGTCAAGCTGAACGCGTTCCTGCGGGCCGGGGTCAAGGCCGTCTCCCTGGACACCGAGCTCGCGCAGCCGGACCGGATGCTGGAGATCGCCAGAAGCGTCCAGGGGCTGACCGCCAAGGAGCTCAAGGGCATCACCGTGCCGGTGGAGGCGTACCCGGCCGACAAGAACCGGGTGCAGCTCAAGCAGCCGGACGCCCGGAACTTCTTCGAGGCCGTGCGCTCCGACGTCAACGTGACCCCGCCCTCGGCCGCCGCCACCACGCCGAAGGTCGCGAACGAGCGGGTACGCGTCCAGGTGCTCAACGGCACGACCGAGCTGGGCAAGGCCGGTCAGGTGGCCGACGAGCTGGCCGACCAGGGGTTCGCCGTCGTCCAGGTCGGCAACGCCGCGCCGGTGGCCACCACCTCGATCCGGTACGCCAAGAAGGACGCCGACAACGGCGCCGCCTACGGGGACGCCGTGGCCGCCCGGCTGTCGAAGGACAAGCGCACGCCGGTGGCGGGCAAGGTCGCGCCGGTGAACCCGAAGCCGTACCCCACCAAGGTCACCCCGCTGCCCGACGGGCCGATCGTGCAGCTCGTCATCGGGGCCGACTGGCCGGGCGTGCGGGTGGCGTCGGCGATCCCGGGCTCGCTCAAGGACAAGGTGGTCGACTCCACCACGAACCCCTGCCTGTGAGCCGGCCGGCGGGTTAGAGGTCCTCGGCCAGCACCAGGTCGACCAGGCCGGGGAAGCGGGCGTCGAGGTCGTCGCGGCGCAGCCGGATGAACAGCTTGCGGCCCTCCGGGCGCTGGCAGATGACGCCGGCCTCGCGAAGCACCCGCCAGTGGGCGGTCAGCGTCGACTTCGGCACGTCGGCCACGACCTCGCCGCAGAACAGCTCGTCCCCCGAGGCCAGCGCGCGCACGATCTTGGCGCGTACGGGATGGCCGAGCGCGGCGAGCACCTCCACCAACTGGATCTGGTCACGCGACGGGTGCAGCATGCCGCCATTGTACGGATAACACGAACGATGATTTGACGGACATTGTTCGTATGTACGAAGATTGCGTACTCATCCGGGTTCAAGGAGGGTGCTGTGTTCGATGTCGCCGTGGTGGGCGGCGGGCCCGTGGGCATGTTGCTCGCCGCCGAGCTGGGCCTGCAGGGGGTGCGGCCGCTCGTGCTCGAACGGCTCGCCGTCCCGACCGGCCAGTCCAAGGCCGGGACGCTGCACGCGGGCACGGCCCGGAGCCTCGACCGGCGCGGGCTGCTGGAGGCGGTGGGACGGTCCACGTACGGGAGCGTGAGCTTCCACTTCTCCGGCATGTTCGGGCTCGACCTCGGCGCGGTCTCGGACGGCGGCCCGAGCATCGTCGGCAGCCCGCAGGCGTGGGCCGAGCAGGTGTTCGCCCGCCGCGCGGCGGCCCTGGGCGCGGAGATCCGGCGCGGCCAGGAGGTCACCGGCCTGGAGCAGCGGGACGACCACGTCGTGCTGACCGTCAACGGCCGCGAGCTGACCGCCCGGTACGTCGTCGGCGCCGACGGCGCGCGCAGCGTCGTGCGCAAGGCCGCCGGCATCCCGTTCACCGGCGCCGGGGCCCGCGTCGCCGCGCTCATGGGCGACGTGCGGCTGCTCGACCCGTACACGGTGCCGCCGGGCTACACGCGTACGCCGCGGGGCTGGATCATCGTCTGGCTCGACCCCGCCGGGCACAGCCGCGTCACCACCTACGACTTCCGCGGCCCGCACGCCGACCGGGAGGCGCCCGTCGCGATCGAGGAGCTGCGGGAGGCGGCCGAACACATCCTCGGCGCCCCGGTCCCGATGGCCGGCGCCCGCAACCTGTCCCGGTACGGCGACGCCGCCCTGCAGGCCGAGACCTACCGCGCGGGCCGCGTCCTGCTGGCCGGCGACGCCGCGCACGTGCACTTCCCGTGGGGCGGCCAGGGGCTGAACACCGGCCTGGGGGACGCCTTCAACCTGGGCTGGAAGCTGGCCGCCGAGGTGCGCGGCGAGGCCCCCGCCGGGCTGCTGGACAGCTACCACGCCGAGCGGCATCCGGTCGGCGCGCGGGTGTTGTGGAACGTGCGGGCCCAGAGCGCGCTGGCCGACCCCGACCCGGCCGTCGACCCGCTGCGCGAGCTGTTCGCCGAGCTGATGCGGTTCGACCAGGTCAACGAGTACCTGAGCGGGATGATCGCCGGGGTGGACACCGCCTACGACGTGGGCGTGCCGGGGGCCGGGCGGATGGCGCCCGACCTGCCGGTCAAGACGGCCGGCGGCGTGGTGCGCACCGCGGAGCTGCTGCGCGGCGGCCGGGCGCTGCTGCTGGACCTCGGCGGGCGCGACGACCTGGTGGCCGCGGCCGCCCCGTGGGCGGACCGGCTGGAGATCGTGCGGGGCGCCGCCGAGCACGACGCCGAGGCGCTGCTCGTGCGGCCCGACGGCTATACGGCCTGGACGTCGGCGGCGCGGGGGTACCCGCTGGAGGCCGCGCTCGCCCGCTGGCTGGGGCGGATGTGACGGAGAGTAACTTTAGCGAAACATGTGAAATATCCGGACAAGTCTGTTAAGAAAGGTCGCGGTCCGTATTCAGAGCTAGAGAGGTTCCATCGTGGCGCGCGACGAGAACGACAGGCCGTACGAGGATGGGCAGGGTAAATCGTTAAACCCGGAGCTGACCGGAGACGTGCTGTCCCCCCGGTGGAGCACCGAGGACACCGACGAGCAGCCCGCGATCCAGGTCTCCGGCAACGAGACCTACATCCTCCCGGCCGGCCAGGGCGCGCAGCCCGTCGAATCCCCGGCGACCCCGGCGACCCCGGCGACCCCGGCGACCCCGGCCGATGCGCCGCACGACGTGCTCGATGGCCCGAGCGGCCCGCACGACGTCCTGGACGGGCCGAGCGGGTCCCACGAGGCACTGAGCGGGCCGCACGAGACGCTGGCCGGGCCGCACGAGACGCTGGCCGGGCCGCACGAGAGCCTGAGCGGGCCGCACGCGGTCGTCGGGGCGGACGGAACCGACGTTCCCGGCGGCGACCGGGCGGCCGACGACGACCTGCCCTACCTGCCGCTGGACCAGGGCTACAAGCCCGGACGCGACGACGACGCGGGTGAGACCAGGCGCGGCTTCCTCGGCTCCGGCTGGACCGACGACGCCGACGACCGCCGGGGCGGCGCCGGGCGCGATCGCGAGGTGCGCCGGCGTACCAGGGTGCTGGTGCTGGCGGCCGCCGCGGTGGTGCTGGTCGGATGCGCCGCCGCGGCGGCCACTCCGCGCG